>DATMRM010000291.1:0-12810 GCA_035566155.1 Steroidobacteraceae bacterium
TTCGGTGCAGATCACTTCATCGAAACCCAGGGCCTGCGCGATATCCGGCACATACAGATCGGTGCTGGCCGACATCAACAGCAGCCGGTCGCCCCGGGCCCGGTGCATGGCGATGGCCACCAGTCCTTCAGCAAACAGGCCACGGGGAATCAGTTCGCGCACGAACTGCGCTGACCACGCCCGGATGCGATCGCGGGTGACACCGCCCAGGATCGCGTGGATTGCCGTGCCCTTGAGTGCGCCGCGGTCGCGATCGAGCAGGAACAGCAACGGTGCGTACAGGTGGGCAATCACCCACAGCAATCGCCACGGATGACGCCACAGATAACCCCACAGGTACGCGCCCAGCGTATCGCGTCGCGTGATCGTGCCGTCGAGATCGAAGACCGCGAGCGCGCCGCTCAAGGCTTCAGGCCGCGCGCGCCTGTCCCGCGAGCTGACGCAACACGAACTGCAGGATGCCGCCGTGGCGGAAGTACTCGCGCTCCTTCGGCGTATCGATGCGGACGCGTAGGTCGAACTTGATGGGCTCGCCGTTCTCGCTCGTCGCGATCACCGAGGCGGTGCGCGCATCGGCGCCATCAAAGCCCGTGATCTCGAAGCGCTCGCGACCGCTGAGCTTGAGCGAGTGGGCGTTCTGAGCGTCCTTGAACTGCAGCGGCAGCACTCCCATGCCGATCAGGTTCGAGCGATGGATGCGCTCGAAGCTCTCGGCGATCACCGCCCGCACACCCAGCAGCATCGTGCCTTTCGCCGCCCAGTCGCGTGAAGAGCCGGTGCCGTATTCCTTGCCGGCGATGATGATCAGCGGCGTGTTGTCCGCCTTGTATCGCATCGCCGCGTCGTAGATGCTCATCTGCTCGCCGCTCGGAAGATATTCGGTGATACCGCCTTCGGTTCCGGGCAGCAGCAGGTTGCGCAGGCGGATATTGGCGAACGTACCGCGCATCATCACCTCATGATTGCCGCGCCGCGCGCCGTATTGATTGAAATCCACCGGCTGCACGCCCTGTTCCACCAGATAGCGGGCGGCGGGACTGTTCTTCGCGATGTTGCCGGCCGGGGAGATGTGATCGGTCGTGACCGAGTCACCCAGCAGTGCCAGCAAGCGCGCGCCCTTGATGCCGGACACCAAGGCCGGTGTCATCGTCATACCTTCGAAGTAGGGCGGATTCTTCACATAGGTGGACTTGCTGTCCCAGGCGTAGATCTTGCCCTGCGGAACGCGGATGCCCTGCCAGCGCTCATCGCCCGTGAACACGCTGCCATAGCTGCGGCGGAACATTTCCGAGTTGATGTTCTTCTGCACGTACTCGGCAACCTCGGCCGGTGCCGGCCAGATGTCGCGCATGTAGACCGGCTTGCCGTCAGCGCCATGCCCCAGCGGATCGTTGTTGAGATCCACATCGAGCGAGCCGGCGAGCGCGTACGCGACCACCAGTGGAGGGGAAGCAAGGAAATTCATTTTCACTTCGGGATGCACGCGGCCGTCGAAGTTGCGATTGCCCGACAACACCGAGCAGCCGATGATGTCGCCCGCCTTGACGCCGGCGGAGATTTCATCCTTGAGCGGACCACTGTTGCCGATACAGGTGGTGCAGCCGTATCCGACCAGGTTGAAGCCGACGCTGGCCAGCTCATCCAGCAGGTTGGCCTTCTTCAGATAGTCGGTGACGACGCGAGAGCCGGGCGCGAGGCTGGTCTTCACCCACGGCTTGGAATTCAGGCCGCGCTGGTGCGCATTGCGAGCCAGCAGTCCGGCAGCGATCAGCACGTACGGATTGGAGGTGTTGGTGCAGCTGGTGATCGCGGCGATCAGCACAGCGCCGTCCTTGAGTTCGAACGACTTGTCCGCGAGCGTGACCTGGGCGTTGCCGGTGGCGCCGGGATTCTTCCTGGCACGCTCCTCGGCCATGCGGGCATGATTCTTTGCATAGGTGCTCTTGGCGACGCGCAGCGGCACGCGATCCTGCGGCCGGCTCGGTCCGGCGAGGCTCGGCTCGACGCTGCCGAGGTCCAGCTGCAGTACGTCGGTGTATTGCGCCGGCTTGGCGCCGTCGTGTCGCCACAGGCCCTGCGCGCGCGCATAGTCCTCGACCAGGTGTATCTGTTCCGGCGGACGGCCGGAGAGCTTCAGATAGCGCAGCGTTTCCTCGTCGATCGGAAAAATCGCGCAGGTGCTGCCGAATTCCGGCGACATGTTGCCGATGGTGGCGCGGTCGGCCAGCGGCAGATTCGCCAGGCCGTCACCGAAGAACTCGACGAACTTGTCCACCACGCCCTTCTTGCGCAGCATTTCGGTGACCGTGAGCACCAGATCGGTTGCGGTGGTGCCGGCCGGCAGGCTGCCCGTCAGATTGAAACCGATCACCTGCGGGATCAGCATCGTGACCGGCTGTCCGAGCATCGCGGCCTCGGCTTCGATACCGCCGACGCCCCAGCCGAGCACGCCGAGGCCATTGATCATCGTGGTATGCGAGTCGGTGCCGACCACGGTATCCGGATAGGCATGACGCTCGCTGCCGGTGTGTTTGTCGAACACGACCCGGCCCAGGTATTCGAGATTGACCTGATGCACGATGCCGGTGTTCGGCGGCACTACTTTGAAATTGCGGAACGCTGACTGGCCCCAGCGCAGGAACGCGTAGCGCTCGCCGTTGCGCTCGAACTCGATACGATTGTTGTCGGCCAGCGCGTGTGCCGTGCCGTAGCTGTCCACCTGCACCGAGTGATCGATCACCAGTTCAGCCGGTGCGAGCGGATTGATCTCGTCGGCGTTGCCGCCCAGCCGGGTCATCGCTTCGCGCATCGCTGCCAGATCGACGATCGCCGGCACGCCGGTGAAGTCCTGCATGATCACGCGCGCGGGCGTGAATGAAATCTCGTACGATGGTGTGGCCTTGGGGTCCCAGTTCAGCAGTGCTTCGACGTCCTTCACCGTGACGTTGGTACCGTCCTCGAAGCGCAATAGATTCTCGAGCAGGATCTTGAGCGAATAGGGCAGACGCGACACCTTCTCGGCACCGAGTGCCGGCAGGCTCCATATATCGTATGTGTGATCACCTGATGTCAGCGTGGTGCGGGTCTTGAAACTATCGTTCATACATCCTCCGTCGAGGCCGCGCGCGAATTCGAGTGGCGCGACAAAGCTTCCGAATTATATCGGGCCTGCTCGATCACGCCACCGCCCAGACAGCGATCCGCGTCGTACAGCACCGCGAATTGTCCCGGCGTTGCGGCCCGCTGCGGATGCTCGAATTCGATGAGTGCAGCACCGTCATCACCTGCTTCGATGCGGGCCGGTTGCGCGCTCTGGCGGTAGCGCAGCTTCACCTGCGCGCTGAATGAGCCGGTGCGCGCCGCGCACAGCCAGTTGATTCGGCCACACACGACCGCGTTGGCATCGAGCAGGTGCTGCTCGTGCCGCTGCACGACGATCAGTGCGTTGCGCGTGCTGTCCTTGCGGGCCACATACCAGGGCTCCTGCGCGTAGCCGCGCGCCCCGCCGATTTCCAGGCCCGAGCGCTGACCCAGTGTGTAGAACGGCAGTCCACGGTGTTGTCCGAGCACACGGCCCAGCGGCGTTTCGATCGGGCCGGGGGAATCCTGCAGAAAGCGGCCGAGAAACTCGGCGAACGGCCGCTCGCCAATGAAGCAGATGCCGGTGCTGTCAGGTTTGTCGTGTACCGGCAGACCCGATTGGCGCGCCCGCTCGCGCACTTCGTCCTTGTGCAACTCAGCCAGCGGGAACAGCACCTGCGCGAAGCGAGCGCGTTCGACCGCATGCAGAAAATAGGACTGGTCCTTGGCGTGGTCGACTGCCCGATACAGCGCCGGCCCGTCCGACAGCTGCTGCACGCGGGCGTAGTGACCGGTGGCGTAGAACTGCGCGCCCAGGCGCTGCGCATAGTTCAGGCACAGGCCAAATTTGATCTCGCGGTTGCACAGCACGTCGGGATTGGGCGTGCGGCCGGCCTGATACTCGTCCAGAAAATACTGGAACACCCGGTCGCGGTATTCGTCAGCGAAATTGACCCGGTGCAGGGGAATCGCCAGATCGGCCGCCACCCGCCGTGCATCCTGATAGTCCTGCGCGGTCGTACAGTAGTCATCGTCCTGTTCCCAGTTGCTCATGAACAGTCCCTGCACGTCGTGACCGGCGTCGTGCAGCAACAGAGCGGCGACTGCGGAATCCACACCGCCGGACATGCCGACAATGACGCGTGCAGGCGCGCCAGGGTTCATGGCGAGGGCCGCTGTTCGGGCACTCGCTGGTTCAGCACCTCGTTCGCGATCGCAGCCAGCGGCAGGCGTTGACCGGCGAGGTAGTCGTCGATGCAGCGCGTGACCAGGACGGTGCGAAGCTGCGCCCGTCGCTGCAGGATGTCAGCACGCGTGAGCCAGTGCGTTGCCTGGACCGGCGGATCGAGCGCGCGCTCGGCATCGAAATCGCTCACGCTTCCGGTGAACGCAAAGCGCAGCGTGGTGTGAGCGCGCTGACTGCGCCACAGATAGATGCCCACCAGTGCCGAAGGCGCAAAGCTCCAGGCGGTTTCTTCGAGCGTTTCGCGCACCACGGCCTGTATCAGGGATTCGCCGTCCTCGAGATGGCCGGCGGGTTGATTGAGCACCAGGTGGCCGCGGATGAGCTCTTCCACCAACAGGAAGCGATCGTCGCGCTCGATGATGGCGGCGACGGTCACGTCGGGTTTCCATACCATGCGCGAAGGATACCCTGCGCGCCAGCGCGCTGCAGCGGCGGTGAACTAGCGGCGGTGAACTAGCGGCGGGCGATTCTGACTTCGCGCTCTTCCGGCGCGCTGGCCAGCCAGACGGTATCGAATTCCTGCAGGTACTGGCGCGCGACCTTCGGATTGTTGAATCCTGCCAGGCCATCGGGGCGGTCGGCCCGTGGACGGTAAACGATCGCGCGATCGTCAGCGATGCAGTAGGCGGCGGTCAGCTCGCGATACTGCACGGCGCGGATGCGAATCTCCAGATAGCTGGTGAGCCGGTGTGCCATCGCAACGAAGCGGTTGGCGCCGTTGCCGAGGCGTGCCTGGTCGCGCATCAGCACGCGCACCTTGGCGAAACTGTGTCCGAGCACGAAGCGCTTGATCACCTCGAGCAGTGCCGGCTGATCGAAGATCTCCGGTTCCAGGTCCGGGGTCATGATCGAGATCAGGCGCTGGCCGCTGGCCGCCACCGTCTCGGTGGCCGAGCGCACCTCGTCGAAGGTGCTCAGCACATGCAGCGTTTCCGGAACGGGTGCTTTCTGAGCCGGCCTCTGGGACAGCGCGTTGGAGACCACCGGACCGTCTTCGAGCCCGAAGCTCGACAGTCCTGCCGATGTGGTCGTGCGGCTTGCCGTTACTACTGTCACTCGCCCCGCCTGGGATTATTCGGCCGTCTGACAGGGAATGTTAGAGACAGGCTTACCGATTGATCGCCAACCGGTTCACATTTGTGCGCCTGCGCTGTGTGAGCGGGATAACGAAATATCCCATCAGTCGCCAATGAAGATTATGTTACTCGTCTTCGGTCCCAAAACGGCGCGCCAGGTGGGCCGCCAAGCCGATATATTGCGATGGTTTCAGCGCGGCCAGGCGCTGCCGGTCACCCTCCGGCAGTGGCAGCGTCGCAACAAATGTTCGCAGCGAGTCGGCGTCGATACGCTGTCCACGGGTGAACTGCTTGAGCTGTTCGTAGCCGTTCGGCACACCGGCGAGCCGCAGCACGCTTTGGATGGCCTCTCCCAGGGTCTCATAGGCCTCATCCAGGTCCTCGGACATACGCTGCGGATCCGGGCTGATGCGTGCCAGTCCGCGCTGCAGAGCCTTCCATCCGATGAAACTGTGCGCCATCGCGACGCCCAGATTGCGTAACACCGTCGAGTCGGTGAGATCACGCTGCCAGCGTGAGAGCGGCAATTTGTCGGCGAAGAAGCGCAGCATGGCGTTCGCGAGCCCGAAGTTGCCTTCCGCGTTCTCGAAGTCGATCGGATTGACCTTGTGCGGCATGGTCGAGGAGCCGACCTCGCCCGCCAGCGCGCGCTGTCGCAGATAGCCGAGCGAGATGTAGCCCCATGCGTCGCGCGACCAGTCGATGAGGATCGAGTTGATCGCGGCCGTCGCATCACAGAACTCCGCGATCCAGTCATGCGGCTCGATCTGCGTGCTGTAGGCATTCCATTGCAACTGCTGCTGGCGAATGAACGTTTCGCTCAAGCCGATCCAATCTATATTCTCGCGCGCGCTGTGGTGCGCGTTGTAGTTGCCGACCGCGCCGTTCCACTTGGCGAGAATCGGCACCTGCTGCAAGCGTCGGCGTGCGCGACGCAGGCGTGCGCCGACGTTGGCGACTTCCTTGCCGAAGGTGGTCGGACTGGCCGCCTGCCCGTGGGTGCGCGAGAGCATCGGCAGGTCCGCATACTGGCGCGCGAGCTGACTCAGCGTCTGCAGCAGCTGCGTGAGCTCGGGCAGCAGCAGCTGCTCGCGCGCCGCGCTCATCAGGCGCGCGTAGCTCAGATTGTTGATGTCTTCCGAGGTGCAGCCGAAATGCACCAGTTCCAGTGCGCGCTGGTCGGCGCCGGCGTTCGCGAGTACCTCGCGCACGAAGTACTCGACCGACTTGACGTCGTGGTTGATGCGCGTCTCGATCGCCTTCACCTGCGGTGCGGCGTGCGCACCGGGGTCCGCGACGAGACCTGAAACGGTTTCATCGACCGCTGCCGGCAGAGGCGAGTGCAGCAGCCCCAGAGCCGGGTCGCTCAATTGTCGGAACCACAAGGCCTCGACCCGGATGCGCTCGCGGATCAGCGCGCCTTCGCTGAAGTACGCGCGCAGCGGTTCGCTGGTGCTGGCGTAGCGGCCGTCGAGCGGCGAAAGCGCGTTCAGTGGGGACAAATCCATGGCGATGCCGCGTATGATAACGCATTGATAGACCGTGCCGGAGTGAGCGCGCCAATCATGAACTCGACCTCGTTTCGAACCGAACGCGACAGCATGGGGGAACTGCAAGTCCCGTCCGACGCGCTGTGGGGGGCGCAGACGCAGCGTGCCGTCAATAATTTCCCGATCAGCGGACTGACTCTGCCGCGCAGCTTCATACGGGCGCTGGCGCTCATCAAACAGGCGGCCGCGGCGGCCAATGTGCGGCTCGGACTGCTGGAGCGCGCGCTCGGTGAGGCGATTGTGCGCTGTGCCGCCGAGGTGGCCACCGGCGCGCACGACCGGCAGTTCCCGATTGATATTTTCCAGACCGGCTCGGGCACCAGCAGCAACATGAACGCCAACGAAGTGATCGCGCACCTGGCGCTGCGGTCCGGCACCCCGGTGCATGCCAACGATCACGTCAATATGTGCCAGAGCAGCAACGATGTCATTCCGACCGCCATCCATGTGAGCGCGGCACTGATGCTGAAGGAGGAGCTGCTGCCCTCGCTGCAGCATCTGGCGCAAGTGATCGGGGCGCGGGAGGCAGAGCTCATCCATATCGTCAAGACCGGGCGTACCCACCTGATGGATGCGATGCCGGTGACGCTCGGACAGGAACTGTCTGCCTGGCGCACGCAGATCGAGAACGGCACGGCGCGCCTGCGCGCGGTGGAACCGCGCCTGCTGTCACTGGCGCAGGGCGGTACCGCGGTAGGAACCGGTATCAATGCTCATCCGGAGTTCTCGGCGACGGTGTGCAGCGAGCTGCAGCGCCTGACGGCAATCGCGTTCAAACCGAGCTCCAACTTCTTCGAATCGCTCGCGGCGCAGGATACCGCGGTCGAGCTGTCCGGACAGCTGCGGGTGGTGGCAGTGAGCCTGATGAAGATTGCCAACGATCTGCGCTGGATGAACAGCGGGCCGCTGGCCGGGCTGGGTGAGATCGCGCTGCCGGCGCTGCAGCCGGGCAGCAGCATCATGCCGGGCAAGGTCAATCCGGTGATTGCGGAGGCCACCGCCATGGTTGCGGCGCAGGTGATCGGCAATGATGCCACCATCGCGGTCGCCGGCCAGTCAGGCAGTTTCCAGCTCAACGTGATGCTGCCGCTGATCGCCTACAACCTGCTCGAGAGCATCCGTCTGCTGAGCAACGTCTCGCGCGCGCTCGCGGACCGCGCGATCCGAGGCTTCACCGTCAATCGTGAGCGGCTCGCCGAAGCGGTTGATCGCAATCCCATCCTGGTGACGGCCCTCAATCCGGTGATCGGCTATGAGAAGGGCGCGGCGATCGCCAAGAAGGCCTACGCCGAAGGCAAGCCGATCCGCGATGTGGCGCAAGCGCAGACCTCCTTGTCGCGCAAGGAGCTCGACCAGTTGCTCGACCCGTTCGAACTCACGCGCGGCGGCATCCACGCCGGCGGTGGCGGCGGGGGCTGAAGGCGGGCGGAGGATGGCTGAAGCCGCGGCCTCGATTTCGCCCCAGCTCCCGGCGGACTGGCGCGCGCGCCTCAGCCGGGGGCTGCTGACACAGCCGGATGTCGAGCAGGAGAATGTGCGCCTGGGCGGACTGGCGTCGCATTCGGATAGCGTGCGTGCGCGCGTGCGCGAGGCCTGGCCGGAGAATATGCGCGCCGCGGCGGTGCTGGTCGGTATCGTCGATCGGCCCGAGGCCCCCACGCTGCTGATGACCGTGCGGGCGCGGCATCTGCGTCAGCACCCAGGCCAGATCAGTTTTCCCGGCGGGCGCCTCGAGCCCTTCGATGCCGACATCGCCGCAGCGGCCCTGCGCGAGACGCATGAGGAGATCGGGATTGCCGTGGGCTTCATTCAGCCGCTCGGCTTCCTGACCGATCACGTGGTGCAAACCGGCTTTCGCATCACGCCGGTTGTGGCGATGATCCGCCCGGGCTTCACGCTCAATCCCGACAGCACCGAGGTCGCCGATGTCTTCGAGCTACCGCTGTCGCTGGCGCTGGCGATCGAGAGCTATCGGGCGCAGCAGCGCATGGTGCGTGACTTTAAGGTGGACGTGTGGGAGCTGCCGTTCGGCGAGTATCACATCTGGGGGGCGACCGCGGGAATCCTGATGAATCTGTGCGAAGTCGTCAGCCGAGCGCACGCATGAGCAAGGCGGCCGAAGAGCTGGATGCGTTGCTGCGGCTGATGCGCAGCTTGCGCGCGCCGGATGGCTGTCCGTGGGACCGCGAGCAGACCTTCGCGACCATCGCTCCCTTCACCATCGAGGAAGCGTATGAGGTCGCGGATGCGATTGGGCGTGGCGATCTGACGCGTCTGCGCGATGAGCTCGGGGATCTGCTGTTCCAGGTGGTATTTCATGCGCGCATGGCGGAGGAGGCCGGAAAGTTCGACTTTGCCGATGTCGCGCGCGCGATCTGCGACAAGCTGATCCGCCGGCATCCGCACATCTTTGCCGAACGCAAGCAACTGGATGTCGCGCAGCTGCACGTTTCCTGGGAGGCGCAGAAAGCGCTCGAGCGGGCCGAGGCAGGCCATCACGGGGTGCTGTCGGATGTTCCTCGTTCGCTGCCAGCACTGGCGCGTGCCGCCAAGCTGGGTAAGCGCGCCGGACGGGTGGGCTTCGACTGGGACAGCGCCAGCGGGGTGCGGGCCAAGCTCGACGAAGAGCTGGGTGAAATCGATGAGGCGCTGAAGGCCGCTCACCCTGAAGCGGTGGCCGATGAGATCGGCGATCTGCTGTTCACGGTCGCGAACTGGGCGCGGCACCTGGGGGTGGATCCGGAGAGCGCGCTGCAGCGAGCCGCGCTGAAATTCGAAACCCGGTTCGAGCGCATGGAGCACAGCGCCGGGGGCCAGAACCTGAGCCTGTCGCAGCTGTCCGCGGCCCAGTGGGAGCAGCTCTGGCAGGCGGCCAAGTCCTTGGCCGATAAGCACTAGCTGACCGATTCAGTCCCGGTTCATCGCGGTGGCCATAGCCTTTGAGAAATGGAGTCGAACGCTGCGGACTCGGTCAAGCTCGTCAGGCGATCCGCGTGGGTGGCCGCAGTGATCTTGTTGCTGGGCCTCGCCGGATCGTGCGTGGCCTCGGCGGTCGAGCCCGCCAACCTGCGCGAGATTTCGCGTGAACAGGCTACACAGGAGCTGCAAAAGCGCTACGGTACTGCGGCCCGGGTCATCCGTACCGACGTCATCGAGCAGGGGGGGCACCACGTGTATGTCTTTCGCCTGCTGTCGGCCAATGGCAGGGTGTGGGTCGTGCGCATCGATGCGCAGAGCGGGGCCGAAGTGCCTTGAGGGAGTGGCTTAAGTGCGTGTGCTGGTAGTGGAAGACGAGTCGGCATTGCGTGAGGCGTTGAAGGTTGAACTCTCGGCAGCCGGCTACACCGTCGATCTGGCCGCCGACGGTGAGGAAGGCCTGTACGCGGCCACCGAGTACCCGATCGATGTGGCGATCATCGATCTGGGTTTACCGAAGATGTCCGGACTGGAGCTGATCCGGCAGCTGCGCGCCAAGGGTAAATCCTATGGCGTGCTGATACTCACCGCGCGCGATCGCTGGCAGGACAAGGTCGAAGGACTCAGTGCCGGAGCCGATGACTACGTTCCCAAACCGTTTCACTTCGCCGAGGTGCAGGCACGACTGGCAGCACTGCTACGCCGCGCCGGCGGCTGGGCCAGTCCGACGCTCGCATGCGGGCCGGTGGAGCTGGACACGCGCGCGCAGACGGTGAGCGTGGATGGCAAGGCAGTGGAGCTGACCAGCTTTGAATACCGCATTCTGGAGCATCTGATGCTGCGCGCCGGGGAGGTGATCTCCAAAACGGAGCTCACCGAGCGCCTCTATGATCAGGACTTCGATCGTGACAGCAATGTGGTCGAAGTGCTGGTGGGACGCCTGCGGCGCAAACTCGATCCGGACGACGCGCTCAAGCCGATCGAAACCCTGCGCGGCCGCGGCTATCGTCTGAGCCTGCCGCGCCGCTGCGCTTAACGACTGCACGCGATCTTGAAGGGGCGATCCATCGCATGATGCGCTCACCGCCGTCGGTCAGCCGCAGACTGTTGATCGCGGTCGCGGTGCCGCTGTTGCTGTTCTTCGTGCTGACCGGTTGGGTGATCGACCATGTGTTCCAGCAGCAGAGCGAGGAGGCGCTACGCGCGCGACTCGAAGAGCAGGTGGTCGCCCTGGTCACCGCCGTCGACCTGGACCGGGACGGCAATCTGATGGTCAATCAGCTCGACCCGGAGCACTGGCTCGAGGTGCCCGGCTCCGGACAGTACGCCTCGCTGCGCGATGAGAAGGGCAAGCTCATCTGGAATTCACCGTCGCTGTCAGGCACCGGGCTGGAACTCGGCTCCAAGCTGCCGCAGGGTTCGGAGAGCTTCCGCTCGCTGCTGGCGCGTGACGGTAGCAGCGTCGCGGAACTGAGCCGTCGCCTGCATCTTGATCTGGGCGGCGTCAAAGAGAACCTGCTGTTCACGGCTGCTGACAGCACCGCGCCACAGGTGCGGCAACTGCGGAAATTCCGGCAGCGTATGGCCGAGTGGTTCGGCGCTCTGGCGCTGGCGCTGCTGGCCACGATGGCGTGGATGATGCGGCGGGCGCTCGCACCGGTGCGCCGTTTGGAGCAGGAAATCGCCGCTGTCGAACTGGGTGCGGCGCAGTCGCTGGGCGACGCCTATCCGCGCGAGCTCGCCGGCGTGACCGAGGGTCTGAACGCGCTGCTCGAATCCGAGCGCAACCGCATCGCGCGCTATCGCGACACGCTCGGCAATCTGGCGCATAGCCTGAAAACACCGCTCGCGGTCATTCGCGCCAGCCTCGACAACGTGCAGAGCGATGCTGCGCGCACGCAGTCCACCATCGAGAACGAGATCGAGCGCATGGCGCAGATCGTCGCCCACCAGCTCAAGCGCGCCGCGGCCGGCGGCGGCGCGACGCTCGGCCAGGCACCATTGCCGGTGCTGCCGCTGGTGACGGACCTGCGATCGGCAATGCTGAAGGTGCACGCGCGCAAGGATCTGCGCATCGACATCGATGTGCCGCCCGAACCGGGCTTTCTCGGCGACAGCGGCGACATCCTGGAGCTGCTCGGCAACCTGGTGGACAACGCCTGCAAATGGTGTCGTTCGCGGGTGATGGTGAGTGCGTCGCTCGATCCGGCCCGCGAGCTGCCACGGCGACTGTCGATCGTGGTGGAAGACGACGGACCGGGTATCGCGCCCGAGAATCGCACGCGCGTGATCGAGCGCGGCGTGCGCGCGGACGAGCACGTGCCCGGCCATGGTCTGGGACTGGCGATGGTGCGCGAGACCGCCGGGCTGTACGGTGGCAGGTTCTTCATCGACGAATCGGTCGCACTGGGCGGCGCGCGTGTCGAACTGCAGCTGCCGGGGCGCTAACCGAACTCAATGCCCTGCGCGAGCGGCAGGGCATTGCTCCAGTTGATCGTGTTGGTCTGCCGGCGCATGTAGGCTTTCCAGGCATCCGAGCCGGCTTCACGCCCGCCGCCGGTGTCCTTCTCGCCACCGAACGCACCACCGATCTCCGCCCCCGAGGTGCCGATATTGACGTTGGCAATACCGCAATCGCTGCCTCGATGACTGAGCCAGGTTTCCGCGTTGCGCAGGCTCTGCGTGAACAGACTCGAGGACAGTCCGTAGGCGGAAGTGTTCTGCAGGGCGATCGCCTGCTCCAGTGAGTCGACCGTGATCAGATAGAGAATCGGACCGAAGGTCTCCTGCTGCACGATCTCCCAGTCGTTTTGCGCCACGACGATGGCAGGCTCCACATAGTGCCCCGGGCGTTGCAGCACGTTGCCGCCGACCAGCATCTCGCCACCGGCGGCCTGCGCGGCGGCGACTGCTCGCTCGAAGGCACGCACCGCGTTGTCAT
>DATMRM010000292.1:0-2789 GCA_035566155.1 Steroidobacteraceae bacterium
GTACGCGCCAGCACTGGCGCAACGCGGCCTGCCACTTGAGCGGATGCTGCTGATTCGCACCCAGACATGGCAGCAATCGCTCTGGGCCACCGAGCAGGCGCTGCGCTGCCCGGCGATCGGCGCGGTGTTGAGCTGGCCCGACTATATCGTCGACCAGAACGTGCGCCGCCTGCAGCTCGCGGCCGAGGCCGCCGGCACCGTGGGATTTCTGTATCGCCCGCCCGCAGCGGCGCAGGAGTCTTCACCCGCGGCGTTGCGGTTGCGATTGCACCCCGCCTCAGACGGCATCATCGTCGAAATTCATAAGTCGCGCGGCGGTCGTGCTGGCGCAAGACTGCACTGCAGGGATCCTCATGCTGTGGCTGTGCATCCGTCTGCCGCAGCTCGCGCGTGAAGCGCTCGCCGCCAATACCAGGGCGGCCATGGAATCGACGATGGAACGCCTCGCAGCCTGGGCCTATCAGTGGAGCAGCCAGGTCAGCTATCACTTAAGTGATCCGCCGCTGCTGTGGCTGGAACTCGGCGCGAGTCATCGATTATTCGGCGGCTACGCTGCGCTGATGACGCGGCTGGAAGCGGGCCTGACGCAGCTGGGCTACCAGCATGCCTGCGCTCTGGCGCCCTCCGCGCACGGCGCCGCATTGCTGACCCAGCTCGAGCGCCAACGCTGTGTCTACACCCGTGCGCAACTGCGCCTGCGGCTCGAGCCGCTGCCCTTAAGATTGCTGGAACTGCCGTCCGAGATCACCGACGCGCTGCACTCGGCGGGACTGCGCAGCATCGGACAGCTGCTGAGGCTGCCTGCCACCGCGATCGCACGTCGCTTTGGTCCGCAGACCAGTGTGTACCTGCGACGGCTGCTGGGACAGCAAAGCGATCCACGCCCGAGCTGGCAATTGCCGCCGACCTATCACGCGCGTTGTGAGTTCGGCTGCGAGCTGCGCGATACCACTGCGATGCTGTTTCCGCTGCAACGGCTGCTGCTGGAATTTCAGGGCTACCTGCGCGGTCGCGACTGCGCGGTGCAGCGCTTCACGCTGCGGCTCGAACACTATCGGCATCCGGCGAGCGAGCTCATCATTGGCCTGTCCGCACCGGGGCGTGAAGCGGCGCAATTTCTGCAACTGGTGCGCGAGCGGCTGCACGATCTCGTGTTACCGGCAGCGGTGAGCGGGCTCGCGCTCGAGGCACACGAATTCACTTCCCCTTCCGTGGTGCAGGCGGATTTCTTCGGCAGCAACGCTCAGCAGTTGCAGCAGCTGCAGTTGCTGCTCGACCGTCTGCGTGCGCGCCTGGGGACGGATCACGTTCAGGGTCTTCAGCCTGAAGCCGATTATCGGCCCGAACGCGCCTGGAGCTTCGCGCCGCCGGCGACCACGCAGCACGATCACAACGGTGTCGCGCAAGATCAGCAACCCGCGCGACCGTGCTTCCTGACAACCGACCTGCAGCGCGTGGCGCCCCCGGCACGACTGCTGAGTGGACCGGAGAGGATCGAGAGCGGCTGGTGGGACCGCGCCGATGCGGCACGCGATTACTACATTGCTGAAGGCCAGGATGGTGCGCGCCTGTGGGTGTTCCGCGACCTAAGCAACGGCGGCTGGTATCTGCAGGGTCTGTGGACTTAGCCTCAGGTGACGGCATGAGAACCGAAAGTGCTTACGCCGAACTGCATGCGTTGAGCAATTTCAGTTTCCTGCGCGGCGCTTCCCATCCGGCCGAGCTGATCGCGCAGGCCCATGCGCTCGGCTACCGCGCGCTGGCACTGACCGATGAATGCTCACTGGCCGGTGTAGTGCGTGCCTACGAAGCACAGCGCGAACTGAAGGATCCGGACTTCGGGCTGATCATCGGCTCCGAATTCCGCACCGTCTGCGGCCTGAAGCTGGTGCTGCTCGCGCCCTCGCAGCGCGCCTATGGGCAGATCTGTCAGCTCATCACACTCGGCCGGCGCCGCTCCGGCAAGGGTGAGTATCGCCTCAGCCGCGATGACTTCGAGTCGGGCCTCGAGGACTGTCTTGCGCTGTGGGTGGCAGCGCGCGATGCCACCGCCGCACAGGCGCGCTGGCTGCATGATTTTTTCCCCGCGCGCGGCTGGCTGGCGGTGGAACTGCACCGCGCCGCTGACGATGCGGCACGCCTCGATGCCGCGCTCAATCTTGCGACCCGTCATGACCTGCCAGCGGTCGCCAGCGGTGACGTGCATATGCACCTGCCCACCCGCCGTCCACTGCAGGATGTGCTCACCGCGATCCGCCACGGCTGCACGGTCGATGAGGCCGGCTGGCGCCTGCATCCCAACGCCGAACGGCATCTGCGTCAGATCAGGGATCTGCGCACGCTCTATCCGCCGTCGCTGCTCGATGAGAGCGTGGCGATCGCCGAACGTTGCCGCTTCTCACTGTCCGAACTGCACTATGAATATCCACCGGAACTGGTGCCGGCGGGACTGACCGCCAGCGAACATCTGCGCGCACTGACGCACACCGGTCTCAAACGCCGCTGGCCGCGCGGGGCGCCGGCCTCGGTACGTGAAGCCATCGCGCGCGAACTGGCGCTGATCGCCGAGCTGCGCTACGAGCATTTTTTTCTCACGGTGCACGATGTGGTCGAGTACGCCCGACGCGAGAATATCCTGTGTCAGGGCCGCGGCTCGGCTGCCAATTCCGCGGTCTGCTATGCGCTCGGTATCACCGAGATCGATCCGGCGCGCATGCAACTGCTGTTCGAGCGTTTCATCAGTCGCGAACGCAACGAGCCCCCGGACATCGATGTGGATTTCGAGCACG
>DATMRM010000293.1:0-8514 GCA_035566155.1 Steroidobacteraceae bacterium
GACCGCAAAACCGCGGGTATTGAGCTCCGGTTCGGCGCCCTTGGGTTCGAGCCCGGAATAGATGTAGGGATCGATGTCGAATACCAGGTAGTCCGGGTAGTTGAGGACCGAGTCCTTCAGCGCCTCCAGCGAACTCGAATAGTCGGTGTTGCGGTTGATGCAGTCGGGGCCCACGCTGGCGCGCGAGTGCATCACATGAAATTCCAGTGTCCCGTTCTGCCCCAGCCACAGCAGTGTCGGCAGGTTGTTAGCGAGAATGTAGCGATGTTTTTCGTCCTTGTGATCGGAGAACAGCTCGACCGTCTCGACGAACTCCGGCATCGCCTGATCCCAATGCTTCTGAAAGAAGCGCTCGCCGTCGATGCCCTCGGGCATACGGATCATTGTCAGCGGACGGTCCTTGAGGTGAGGCAGCATGTAAGACGAGACGCGCGCCAGGTAAGTGATCAGATCGCGCTTGGTGATGGCAGGCTGGCCGCGTGCCTGGGCCGGCCAGTACACGCGATCCAGATTGGTGAGTCGAATGCGTGCGCCGCCGACCGACAGTTCGACTTTCGTCGCCGTGTTTTTCAACTGTGACACAACGCGGTCGATCTCACTGCTCGGCTGCTCGCTCGCGGCGCGGGATGAGCTCTGGCCCGATACGGCGCAAGCCGTGGAGGTGCCGGCCGTGATCTCTTCAGGATCGACGTCATCGCGCAGTCGCATGAACACCGGTGCTCGCAGCAAGCCATCCGGGGTGCGTTCAGCAAACGTCACCTCAACGACCAGTTTCGGCTCGAGCCAGTGAGTGGGGCGATGCAGTTCAACTTTGCCGCTGAACGGTGAGCGCTTGCGCGCAAGCCCTTTGGCGCGCTCGCCGATGTCGTCGATGACATCGACCGTCAGGCCCGAACCGACATGACCCACGTACTGCAACTTGCCGTCATTCCAGGCTCCCAGCAGCAGTGCGCCCAGCGGCTCGCGCTCCCCTTTGCCGCGGGTATAGCCGCCAACGACGAATTCGGTGGTCTGCGTTCGCTTGAATTTCACCCAGGCATTCGAACGCTTTCCCGGTTGATAGGTGCTGTTGCGACGCTTGGCGACGATGCCCTCGAAACCCATCGCGGTCGCCGCGGCGTATAGCGGTGCGGCATCGGTTGCGGCATGAACGAGCTGCAGGTGTGCGGATGGCAGCAAACACTGTGTGAGGTAGCGCCGTCGGTCGGTGTAGCTGGCGTTGCGCAGATTGATGCCGCCGAAGTGCAGCAGGTCGAAGCACAGCAGCACGACCGGCGCTTCGCGTCGCGCATTGTCGATTTCCGCTCGCGCCTTCAGCTGAACCCGATTCTGCAGCGCATTGAACGACGGCCGCCCGCCGCTTCCCAACGCGACGATCTCGCCGTCGATCACCATCTGACTGTCCGCCTGTTGCGCCAGCTCCTGCGTGATCTCGGGAAACGCGCTCGTGAGGTCGATGCCGCGTCGTGATTGCAGGCGCACAGTTGTGCCCTGCACGAACGCGATCACGCGGTAGCCATCGAGCTTTGGCTCATACAGCCACTCAGGACTGGAGCGCGGTTGCTCGCCGGATTCGGCGAGCATTGGGCTGAGCTTGGGCGGCATTGATTCTGCGGGTCCCGTTGGTACCAGGCTTGCGGCCTGCAGACGCGCCGCGTCGACGGCCGGCGAGATGTCATCGAGCGTCGCACCGGACAGCACCGAACGGCTGCGCGCCAGCAGGTCGTTGCTGTCGGCGAAGCGGTCCTTGTGTTTGAGGAGAAGCCATTGCTTGTCAGCCCTGGTGCGCACCAGGGCAAACGAGCCCTTCAGTTTCTCGCCGCGCAGAAAGAAGCTGAGTTTGCCTGCGGTAAGGCCCTCACGTACTCGTTGCTGCGCTTCGATGCGATCGTTGAAACTGTACTGCCGGTCTTCGTCCGGGGAGTAGATACCGCAGTCCCAGACAATCACGTTTCCTGCGCCGTACTGTCTGGAAGGAATCACACCTTCAAATGAGCCGTAGTCAAAGGGATGATCTTCGACCTCGACCGCCATGCGTTTATCGCTCGCCATCAGCGAAGGTCCCTTGGGAACCGCCCAGGATTTCAGCACGCCGTCGAGCTCGAGGCGGAAGTCATAGTGCAGCCGCCGGGCCGCATGTTTCTGCACCACGAACAGCAACGGGCCGCCGCGAGTCGTCGGCAGCTGCGGCCCGGGCTCCGGGGTCTTGGCAAAACTGCGCTTGGACGCGTAGCGATCGAGGGGCCGTTTCATGACTGTCGGATAGTCGATCCGATCCACTGCTGCAGGGCCTGTAGCAGCTCGGCGGTGACTTGTGCTGCCTTTCGACCGGTCTTTGCGGCTACTTTATAGGAGTGGTCAGCGCCCGCAATGAGATGCAGCGTCGCGTGGTCACCCAGACGCGCAACCACGCTCTGCAGCAGACTCAGCGTCGCGAGCTCATCGCGATCGCCCTGCAGAAACAGCATCGGCACTCGAATATCGAACAGATGCTGCGCGCGCTCGGCCGAGGGTTTGGCAGCCGGATGCAACGGGAACCCCAGGAACGCGAGACCTTCGACCTGCGGCAGCGCAGCCAGGGCCTGCGCCTGCGAACTCATACGGCCACCGAAGGATCGACCGCCCGCGATCAGTGGCCGTCCGGGAGTCAGCCGACTCGCTTCGGCAACGGCCGCGCGCACGGCGGCATGGCACAGCGCCGGCGGATCCGGTCGGCGCGAACCGCGTTCCATATAAGGAAATTGAAAACGCAGCGTCGCGATGTCTACTGCCGCCAGACCCATTGCGATCGCATGCATGAAGGGATGGCTCATGCCGGCGCCCGCACCGTGTGCAAACACATAGCAGGCACGCGCCGCAGGCGGCACGATGCTCAGCGCTGAAACCCGATGCGCGTCACCGACGGCAATGCTCAAGTGTTGCGCATCAGCGTTCACGGTGTGAAGCGAGAGGGCGGCGTGCAGGCCGCCGTCCCGCGGACCCTTCAGCGCTTGTTGACAATCGCGTCGCGGATCTGCTCCAACAGCAGTTCCTGCCGAGGCGGCGGCGCGTCGACCGGTGGCGGTGGTGGCTTCTTCAGCTTATTGATGCCGCGCAATGCAATGAAGATCACCAGGGCAATGAGCAGAAAATCGAAGATCGTCTGCAGGAACGAGCCGTATTTGAGTAGTACCGGCACTCCCTTCGGATCGGCACCGACCTTCAGCGCTAAATCACCGAAGTTGATGCCGCCGATCAGCACTCCAATCGGAGGCATGATCACGTCTGCGACGAATGAGGAGACGATCTTGCCGAACGCGGTGCCGATGATCACACCGACGGCCAGATCGACCACGTTGCCTTTCATGGCAAATTCTTTGAACTCACTGGCGAAACTCACGACTTGTTCTCCTTGTTTCCCCTAAGGTCTTAGAAAGCGAACACCAGATTGATGGTCTCCACGGAATCGATCTTCTTCAAACCCCCGGGCGGATTGGTGTTGTCCTGCAGGCTGTAACCCAAGCTCAAGGCCAGGCGGGTGCTCATCTTGACCGTCAGCGCGACGGTATCCGTGATGAGTGTGTCTCCAGAGCCGGCTTCTACCAATAGTCTGTTCGCCAGGGATGTCGTACTGGTGAGCGCCTGCGTGTAGTCCAGGCCGAACGTCCCCACTGCCCCGTTGTTGGTTGCCTGCAGCGTTCGAATGATCCTGCCGTCGGCGTCTTTAGTGATCGTCTCCGGGCGCAGTTCCCGGTAGCCCACGCCCACCTGAACGCTCAGCTTGGTATCGGCGGTATTGAATAGCTTGTAGCCCACGCCCGCGGTCTCACTCGCCTGATACTGGAAACCACTGAACAGATCGTGTTCATAGCGCAAGGCGCCGTAGCCATAAAGAACAGGCGTCACCGTATATTGCGACTGCCAGCCTGCTTCATATTTTTCGGCCGCAACCACATCCGAGCTCTTGCCGTACAAGCCATCCAGATGCAGTTTGTGTTCCCAGGGATCGAGCGCGAGACCCATGTCGATCGCCGCATTGGCGGAAGTGGACTGCGTGTTGCCCTGCGACGCCAGAAATCCCAATTGGCCCTTGCCGACCCAGACACCTTGCGGCGCAGGGGGCGGCGCGTTGTCCGCCCAGGCCGCGATCGGGAACAGTGTCAGGCACCCCATGAAGCATGCGCGAATGTGCATAGCGGTGGTTCCTTGTGGTGAGGGTTGAATCCAGGTCTCGAACGTCGTCGCGGTGCGAAACCGCGTCTGGGAGTCGCTCGCTCGAGACAGAGGTCGGGCGGGAACCCCCAAGGACCCGCACCGACCCGCATCGGCTAAGAACTTATGAACAGGGTTTGTTGTGGTCTGCGCGGTCACCTTCCGCCTTGGCAGCGGATTCGGACATGTACGCTCCATTCTTGGTCTTGCCGTACCAGCGGTCACCCTGGCAGTGATAGACATGACTGGTCTTGTTGACCCACACCAGCCCCGGTCCGCCGCCAGGCGCGGCGGTCGCTGCCGGCATATTACTGCTGCTCTTTGAGGGTGCCGCCGCCGGAGCGGGCGCGCTGGCCGGGGCCGCCGGGGCGGGAGGCGCGCTCGCCGTAGGGGCTGCCGGGGCCGCCCCACCCGATGATGCACTGGTTGAGCTCGCGTACCAGGTCTCGACTCCCTTGTGTCCGGAGCAGGCGCCCCGTTTTGATGCGGCGGACGTGTAGCTCCCGTCCTTGCACTGTCCGGTCGTGCCCGCAGGGGCGCCCGCTGGCACCTGCGAAAAAGCCACCGCAACCAGCAGCATTCCCGTTGCCAGCGAAGCCGTCTGAAATATTCTGCTTGGAATCATGGTTCTTTCATCTCCCCTTAAAATACGTCCCCAGCAAATCCGTGCCTCCTTGCGGCGGCATGGCCCACAAGGATACCAGTCGGCCGACATAACGCCCCCCTAGAACCAGTTGAAGTTGAAGCTGATAGTGATGCGTTGCGCGCGTGCCGTATTCGCCGGCACCTCGTGGCGCAGCCAACTCTCGAACAGCACCACGTCTCCTTCCTTGACCGGGATCAGTTCCCAGGCACGACGCCGCGGTGCCGCCATCATCCGATCCAATCGGGGATCCTCGAATTTCAGCCCCGGGGCTTGCGCGGGGATCCGCACGTAATAGGTACCGCTGATCGTGGACAGCGGATGCAAGTGCAGCCCGTGCACCACGCCCGTTGGCATGACGTTCGCCCAGCAGTCGGTCATCACGAGCTTACGCGTCGGCAGATTCAGGTCGAGCTTGCGGCAAAACGCCTTCACGTGGTCGGCCAGCTGGCGTTCCAACACACCGAAAGTTGGCGACACCGCATGCAGCCGATTAACCGAGCCGTACGATGTGAAGCCTCCGGGATAGTTCTTGCGCGACCACTGCCTGCCGGCAGCATCGTCGTGTTGCAGCTGACGAATTTCGCCCAGCAGTCGGCGATTGAGTTCACGCGCGCCGCGCTTCTGCAGCGGCGCCTGATAGAAAAGCGTGGGAAACACAGCACGAATTGCCATCACAAGCTGCGCGCCAGTCTCCAGGCCATTGTGCCCAGCGCACCCACGCCCGCGACCAGCACGCTCCACAGAAGCCAGCGCTGACGGTCGATCGGCGGCGCGCCGGCCTTCAGTCGCGCCTCCCCTCCCAGCGCTCTGGCTGCGCCGAGCGCAGCCGGATGCGCTTCGATCGGGCCGTCAGGCGTTCGCAGCGATCCGGCATCGAGTCCGAGGCGACCTGGAGCGGGCACCGAAGCCGCCGCGTTGCCGTAGAGCAGTTGAAACGGAGGCGGTCCACGCGCCAAAAACAAGAGCTCGCCGGGAAGCCAGCCGGCTTCCAGCGTCGGAGTTCCGGAGCCGAGGCCGCCCCCGGCGCTCGTGATGCGCACCCGCCAGTAACGTTGCGAGCTGAGCGTGACGCTCAGCGGCGAATTGGTGAGTTCATCCGTGCCCGGGACTTGCAATCGGTACAGGCGCCCACTGCCGATCGGTGTCCAGTTCGAATCGTCCAGGCGCACCAGAAACTGCATCTCGACCACGGTATTCGTCTCCGGCAGCCGGACGTTCACCCGATCCACCGGGACATGGGCCCCGAGATCGAACTCGTACTCGCCTGCCGGTGCGGAGGCCACCCCTGCTATGGCGACAATCTGTCGCGGCAGCTCGACCGGGCTGACTTGTCGCTGGCCCGAAACCGCTGTGAGAATCACCCCCGGTGCCGCCGCATCCATCCAGGACAGCCGCAGGAATGAAGACCTCTGCCCCGGCAACCTGACCTCGGTACGCACGAACGACTGCCCGGCGTAGTGCAGGTTGACGATTGGCAGGTTTTGCTCGACGAGCTGCCAGCGCGTCAGGTCATCGCTGGCTTCCACTCTCAGTCGATTGGAGAAATCCGCAGTTCCCTCGATCCACGTGAGTCGCAGCGCGGTCACCGGCACGCCAGATCCGCGAACATCCAGCAGATAGGCTGTGACGCTCGAGCCCTCCTTGCCCGAGGGCTGATCCAATTCGATCGACGCGCCCGAGGCGCGCAATCGCAACTTCAGTGCCTCGCTCGGTGCGCGATCGGCTCCTCGCAGTGGAAACAGCGGCAGCGGGTCAAATGCCGCGGGTTCGGCGTGCCGCTGCGCCGGGCGCCGGATCGCAAAAGGAACCTCTTCATTGAGGCCATTGACCACCCGCAGGTCGCTCAGATCAGTGCGCGCGGTGTGCCGATAGACATCCTCACCCAGTGTCACGAGGTAAAGCGCCGCGCGGCCGTCGACCTGCAGCAGTGAGCCGTAGGCATAGTCCTGCGGCGCAATCGCCTCCGCCTTCAACGCCGGCGTGCCCAGCAGACCGCACAGCAGTGCCGCGATGGGTCCGAAGGTGCGTCGCGGCCGGCTCACTGACTCTCCTCGTGCGTTGCGCGCGGAGGTAGCGGCGAGAAAAAGCCAATCACGAGCATCAGCGCGCCGACACCTAGAAACGACACGATACGCGGCAGCGTTCCCGTGCGCGACAAATCCACCGTGAACAGCTTCAGAATCACGACTCCGAGCAACGCCGCCCCAGCGATCCAGCCGACGCGACGCGCACCACGATTTGCCCACACCATCAGCGCGAGCGCGATCAGAGTCCAGAGAATCGTCAGACACGTCTGGGCGAGCGTGGAGTTCACAACAGCATTCAGATCGTATGCCATACCGGTGTAGTGATGCAGGAATCGCAGCATCATCGCGTTCAGCCACGCGAACGCCTGCAGACCAATCACCACACGAACAGCGCTGCGCAAATCATCGCGGCGATCGAAACCGCGCTGGCGGGCGGCGGCCGCCGCCGCCAGACCCAAGGCGACGATCGCTGTTGCCTGCGCCAGGTCGATTGGATTGAGCAACGGCACGTACGGGAGCGGGGCCGCAGAACCGTCTGCAAGCAGGTCGAACACCGCTCCCCAGACCGTCAGGAACAACCCGAGCCCGACCGGACCGAGTTGCAGGTACGCGGTGCGCTCGCTCGCGAACGGCCATCGCTGCGTGCGCCCAGACATCGCGGCGCTCAACAGTACGGCAGCCGGTATCAATCCCCAGGCGCCCTGAGACCAGGCCGGCCCATCGGGTAACCAACGGCTCATCTGCCACCCGAGCTCATCCGCTCCCACGGCGCTCAGCAGCCACAGTCCCAACGCATGCAGCCAGGTTCGAATGCCGCGGTTCGCACTCGACTCGTCGCGGTGCAGCGTCCAGTACGCTGCCGCGAAAGCCAACGGCCAGATCCACCATCCTCCATATGCGAGCGGGTGCGGATGCGAGGCCTCGAATGCAAACACGGCTAGCACGGGAAACAGCGCCAGTGCGGCGCGCCTGGGTGCATTCCAGAGCAGGCGCGCACCGAGCACACTCAGTGCGATCGCGCTGCCGGCGCTCAGCGCGAGCCAGTCGTGCGTCCAATGGGATGGTACATCGTCGCGCATGATCTGCGTAGCGCCCGCATGCAGCCACCAGGCCAGTCCCAACAGGAACAGCCCGCCGCCCACCAGCGGCTGCAGCTGCGTGAACCATGCCGGCACTTTCAACCGTACCCGCGCCGCACTGATCATTGCGCCGAGGCTCAGCAGCCATTCCGAGATGAAGTGTTCGTTCGCAATGATCCAGCGCGTGTGCTCGCGGTGCCGAACCGGCGCGTCATCGAAGTACGCCACGGCAGCGGCGAGCTGCAGCACAATTCCGGCCAATACCGCCAGACGTCGCTCCTGCCGTAGTCCTATCCAAAGTACAGCGGCCCCCTCCAGTGCCCAGGCCGCTCCGGTCCAGCGATCCTCCAATGCCAGCGGGATTGCCAGCGTCGCGAACGCCAGCGAAAGAGCGATGAACGATTCCACCAGCAGCCTCACCGGCGCGCGCCGGGCTCGAGTGAGCATCCAGGCTAACAACAGATAGAAGGCCGACAGGCTCAGTGCGGTGCAAGCCAGCGCGTACGGCACGTTGTGCAGCATTCCCGCCTGCAGTCCCATCGTGACGGTCGGCGCTCCAAACACCAGTGCA
>DATMRM010000294.1:0-15726 GCA_035566155.1 Steroidobacteraceae bacterium
CTCGCGCTGCGGTTCGATGACCGGCTCGAGACCGTAGAGCGCGTCGATCGCGGCCTCATCCAGTGGGGGAGTTCGTGGTTTCATACCCGGTATCACTCGCTTCACGTAAGATCATGCCCGGTGGATCAAACAAATTCGAGCCCGACCTCTCTACAGCAGTCGCTGACACGCCTGCACGCGCAGCTGGGCGCTGCGCCGAGGATGGATGAGACCTCCAGACGTCTATTGCGTGAAGTACTGCGGGATATCGAGAGGGTATTGCAGGACCAGCAGCCCACGGTGCGCGGCCCGCAGTCGCGTCTGGAGGAACTGGCGGTCAGGTTTGACGTCGGACATCCCGCGCTGTCGGCCAGCATCCGGGAAATCGTGGATCTGCTGGGTCGCGCGGGACTCTAGTTCCAGGGCCCGCGCGACCCTCGACATCAGCGATCGCGAGGACGCTCAGCTCGCGCCATGCTGTGCCCACTTCGCCTGCTTGGCGGCGATGATGGAGGCCAGCTGGGTCTTCTGATCCTGAGTCAATACGCCATAGATCTGCTGCTGGACGGCGTCCCGAGCCTGGATGCGTGCAGTCATGCGAGCCAGCAGGTCCTGCAGAGCAGCGCCATGGTTCGGGTCACCCGGATTCGCCAGCGCTGCAAAGTTCGGTGCGCCGGCGCTCTGGTGCTGTGCTTTCGCATTGTTGCGCGCGGTCAACAGAATGCTGTGAACGCTCTGCTTCTGCGCATCGGTCAGATTGAGCTGATGCAGTGTGTGCATCATCATGCCGCCCATCATCCCGCCGCGATGCGGGTGCCAGTGCTGGTGATTGCCACCTGTCGAGCTGTCACTGGGAGCGGTGCCAGCGGAGCTGGGAGTCGTCTGAGCGTAGACGCCGCCCGCGACGCCGGTCAGCGCCAGCGCCACCATCAACCACGTAACTCGATTTTTCATATCTCCTGCCTCAAATGAGAGTAGCCGTCAGCCATGCAACGCGCCGACAGCGCAAGCGTGGACAAGGGCGGGTCGGAATTGGATTAAATTTCGCACGGTGATAGATGGCTGAATGTAACTCTATATTTTAATTAGATTTTATGGGTGATCACCCTGTGGATGACGACCGCCGCAAGCCGGCCGATCTGGGGGTAACCCACCGCGCGGGCGCATAGCCACCCTGGCGCTCGTCAATGAAGCTCGCGACCCAGTGGCGCAAATAGGGCGAATCGACCGCCGGATTCGTGTGACGTGCGCCTTACTGGTGCGCTTGCGGTAACGCCGCCGGCGCGCGTGCGTTAAACCTAATGAGGCAAGGTTCCTAAGCTGCGGTTTTCGTGGAGCTTCGACCGCGAACCTATCAAGCCACGCATTCAGGCACAGGCTTTGCAGTAACTCACCCGAAATGTGCGTCTAGGGTTCCGGCCTGCATGCCACGCAGGTGTCTGGTCCGAGAGAGGCAGTCCACGACAGGCGAGCGTGGATACACGGCGGGACAAAAGCCCGGGAGAACTGGTTGCGGGGAGCACGGCTGCCCCGGGACGCTCTCCTGCCAGGAGGATCTCTCGGACGCGGCGCTCGAATCTCCTTGCCAGTGATGGACAGCTTTACGGCTGTTGAGGAGATCGGATTCAAATGAGAACACGGCAGCGCGCGAATCTATCGAAGGCTGGGAATCTTACCGCGACACCAGCACGAGGGTGGCTGCGTCGACGCGAGCCAGTCACTGCGCTCACCGCCGCGGTGCTCACCGCACTCTACGGTGCGCGTGCATTGGCCGCAGCCGGTGATGCCGGCGACGACAACGTCACGCCGACAGCGGCCCCGACCTCGCTCGATGAAGTGATCGTCACCGCCAGCCGCAGAGCCGTGCAGGCTGAGGATCTTCCGATCAGCATCACCGCCGTGACGGGCGATTCGCTCCAGCAGGCCGGAATTCAGGACATTGCGGATCTGGCGCATTCGATAGCCGGTATCAGCTACGCCGACAAAGGTCCATTCAGCGGCGTGAATGGCTCGACACTGATCATCCGCGGCCTGAACAGCGAGGCGACCGCGGGCCAGCTGGCTTTGGCAACGCCAGTCGTCCCACCGGTGGCCACCTATCTGGACGATACGCCGTTGTTCTTCAGTCTGCGGCTGCAGGACCTGGATCACGTTGAAGTGTTGCGCGGTCCGCAGGGCACACTCTATGGTTCCGGATCGCTGGGCGGCACGATCCGTTTCGTACAGAACGCGCCGGATCTGAGTGGATTTGACGCCAGGGCCGAAGTGACCGGCAGCGACACCGCGCGCACGCACGAGCCGAACGGCGATGTGAACGGCATGCTGAACTTCGCGCTGAGCGATGCGCTGGCCGTCCGGCTGAACGCGGGCCTGTCGTATGATGCCGGGTTCATCAATCAGCCTGACCTGTATGTGTTGAATTCAAAAGCGCAGCCGATCTCGGCGGATCCGACCAATCTTCTGAGCCCTCCGCTCACCTACTCTCGGGCCGGTACCAACGAATACGAATACAAGAATGGGCGCCTAGCGGTGCTGTGGAAGCCGAACGACGATTTTCATGCGCAGCTGTCCTATTTCTATCAGTTGTCGACCGCAGACGGATTCCCGTACGACTCGGTGCTGTTCGGGTTGAACAACCTGTCGTCCTCGGATCACACGCAGGCGCATACCAATGATCAGGTGAATCTGGTTTCACTGACGCTGGAGGAGAATTTCGGTTTCGCGACGCTGACGTCGAACACCTCCTGGTCGCACCACGTCAATCGCACCGACAGTGATCTGACTGATCTGTACGCGGACTTCCCGTTCTATCCGTCGCTATATGGTTCCAATCCGCGGGTGCTCGTTACCGGCCACGACAAGCTGGACGACAAGCCTATCACCGAAGAAATCCGGCTGGCCTCGGCGACCGGCGGCTTCTTCGACTGGGTGGGCGGATTGTTCTATAAGCACGAGACCACTGACATTCAGGAGCACGAGTTCTATCCCGGCTATTTCGACTACTTCAACGCCTGCGTGCCGGTCTACGGCGTCAGCAATGGCGACGGCGTTACCCCATCCAAGTGCGGCATTGGTGAGACGGTGTTCACTCCCGGCACCAATACCTTCGTGGACGGTATTCCGATTGTCGAGGACCAGGCGTACATCGGCGACTTTGAAACCAAGTACACCGATCTGGCGGCGTTCGGCGAACTGACGGCGCATTTGACATCGGCATGGAGCGTCACCGGCGGTGCCCGCGTTTTCAGGCAGACCGTGGAGCAGGCGCAGCAGACCGGACTGCTGTTCGACGGGCCGATCTCGATCGACAACAATTCCCTGAGCAACGCCTGGAACAAGGCATTGTGGAAACTCAACAGCTCGTATCAGCTCGACAAGACCAACCTGATCTACGCCACCTGGTCGCAGGGATTTCGGCGTGGCGGAGTCAACGCGCTACCGCCACAAGAGCCGGCGGTGAACTATGTGACCAATCCCGGCCTGTACAAGGTCTCCCCGGATACCGCCGACAACTACGAGATCGGAGTCAAGGGCACGATCGCCAACCGATTCCGCTATTCGGCGGATATCTTCGAGATTCAATGGCACCACGTGCAGGAGGGCGCACAGCTCACACCGCTGGTGCTGCCGGCGTCCGTCAATCTGGGTGATGCCTACAGTCAGGGATTCGAATCCGAACTCTATTGGGCGCCCGACGATCATTTCACGGTGCAGGCGGACTACACCTACGATCACACACGGGTCAGTACGATCACAGCCCTGGCGATAGGCGGTTTGGCCGTGCCGCCGCCGCTTCCCGGCGGTCCGCTGCCCGGTACACCGAAGAACAGCGCAGCGCTGACTTTGGGATACGGGCATCTGGATGCGGGCCCGGGTGCGTTTCGTGCAGAGCTGACAGCGCACTATCAAAGTTCACTGCTGCCCGCCGTGTCCTCCACGATCCCGACCGTACCTGGCTACACTACCCTCGAAGCGCGCTTGAGCTATCAAATGCCGCACTGGGAGCTCACGCTCTTCGGCACCAACCTCACGAACGTGCTCGGCATCAATTCGTTCTCGGATCCAACCAACTATCAGCAGTTCTATCAGGCGCTGATCACGCCACCGCGTACGATCGGATTGACCTTGGCGTATTCCTTCCGCGAGAAGTAAGGCTGCGCCCCAACCGGCTAGTGAGTCGGAGGATGCTTGCTGTCGCAGCGGTAGGGGATTGCCGGAGCGCTGAAAGCCGGACGACTTCATGTTCCGACAACTACGCGGCGGTGGTCGTAGCATCCTCGCGCGCCGCGCGCTTGCGCTCGTGCTCTTTCAGGAATCGCTTGCGGATACGAATGTTGTGCGGCGTGACTTCGACCAGCTCATCTTCGGCGATGAATTCCACCGCGTATTCGAGCGTGAGCTGAATGGGAGGGGTCAGCAGGATCGCATCATCCTTGCCGGCCGCGCGGATGTTGGTGAGCTTCTTGGTCTTGATCGGATTGACCACCAGATCGTTGTCGCGACTGTGGATGCCAATGATCATGCCTTCGTACAGTTTCTCTCCGGGCGATACGAACATGCGACCGCGCTCCTGCAGCGCAAACAGCGCATAAGCGACCGCTTCGCCGTCCTCGTTGCTCACCAGCACGCCGTTGTGGCGGTCCGGGATGTCGCCTTTGACGACCGCGTAGCCATCGAAGATATGGCTCATGAGGCCGGTACCCCGCGTCATCGTCATGAAGTCGCCCTGAAAGCCGATGAGTCCGCGCGCCGGCACCCGGTAGTCGAGCCGCGCACGGCCACTGCCGTCGATCACCATGTCGGTCAATTCGGCACGCCGCGTGCCGAGCGCTTCCATCACCGCGCCCTGATGGTCCTCGTCGATATCGATCGTCAGCGCTTCGAACGGCTCGTGCACTTCGCCATCGACGACCTTCTTGAGTACCTGCGGCTTGCCGACCGCAACCTCATAGCCTTCGCGTCGCATGTTCTCGATCAGAATGGTCAGGTGCAGCTCGCCGCGGCCGAGCACACGAAACACGTCGGCATCCGCGGTATCTTCGACCCGCAGGGCGACGTTGCTTTGTAATTCTCGGTACAGCCGCTCACGAATCTGGCGGCTGGTCACGAACTTGCCTTCGCGGCCGGCGAGGGGGGAGGTATTGACCTGGAAGTTCATGGCGAGTGTGGGCTCGTCCACTTGGATCGGCGGCAGGCCCTCGGCCTGCAGCGGATCGCAAATGGTCAGACCGATGGTGACATCTTCGATGCCGGTGATGGCGACGATGTCTCCGGCGCAGGCCTCTTCCACCGGTGAGCGCTGCAGTCCGGTGAATGTCAGGATCTGATTGATCTTCGCGGTCCCCCGATCCTCATCGCCGTAGCGCAGGGCGACCGGTTTGCCGGCCTTGAGGGTTCCGCGGCGAATGCGGCCGATGCCAATACGGCCGACATAAGAGTTGTAGTCGAGCGTCGAGACCTGAAGCTGCAGCGCAGCGTCGTGCTGCGTCGGCGGCGGTGGCACATACTGCAGAATCGCTTCGAACAGCGCGGTCATGTCCGGATCGCGCCGGGTCACGTCAGTGCTGGCCCAGCCTTGCAGCGCCGAGCCGTAGATCACGGGGAAGTCGAGCTGCTCGTCGGTCGCCCCGAGCTTGTCGAACAGTTCGAAGGTCTGATCGACTACCCAGCCGGCCCGGGCGCCGGGGCGGTCGATCTTGTTGACCACCACGATCGCCTTGAGTCCGAGCGCCAGCGCTTTGCGCGTGACGAACCGGGTTTGCGGCATCGGCCCCTCGACCGCATCGACCACCAGCAATACGCCATCCACCATCGACAGCACGCGTTCGACTTCACCGCCGAAGTCCGCGTGCCCGGGCGTGTCCACAATGTTGATGCGCGTGCCGCCGTATTCGATCGCGCAGTTCTTGGCCAGGATCGTGATGCCGCGTTCACGCTCGATGTCGTTCGAGTCCATGATCCGCTCACCGAGCTTCTCATGCGCCGCGAACGTACCGGACTGCTTCAGCAGGCAGTCCACGAGTGTGGTCTTGCCGTGGTCGACATGGGCGATGATGGCAATGTTCCGAATCGGACGCTGCATGCGGCTGACGGGTATGGAAAAAGGGCGTGGAGGGTAGCAGAACTGGGGCGGGTGCTGGTAAGATATTTTTCGGTCTATATAAAGATATCTTTATATGTAGATGAATTATGTTCAGAGGATCAGTCGCCAGTCAGGATATCGAGGAAGTGGTGCGCGCGCTCAAGAGCGCGGCGGAGCCCAGCCGCTTGCGGCTGCTGTGTCTGTTGAGTGCCGCCGAATACACCGTCGGTGAGCTGTGCACGATCCTTGGACAGAGTCAGCCGCGTATTTCACGCCACCTGAGGCTGCTCACCGAGGCTGGTCTGCTGGATCGCTTCCGTGAGCAGCAGTGCGTGTACTACCGAATGCCAGTCGCGGGGCGCTATTCCCACTGGGTTCGCCAGGTGCTGTCGATGGCCGATCCGGATGCCAATGTTCTCAAGCGTGATCGGGAGCGGGCGTTGCGCGTCGTGGGCGATCGCGCGCGGGTGGCGCAGCAGCAGGTCGAAGCCGATGAGCTCGCGCCGCGGGAGGATCTGGCCAGCGTATTGCGCGAGGTACTCGGGCCTACCAGCGTCGGCGAGCTGCTCGACATTGGTACCGGCCACGGCCTGATGCTCGAGATCCTGGGGCCGATGGCCCGTCATGCGGTGGGCGTTGATATCTGCGCTCCGGCGCTGCGACTGGCTCGAACCCGCGTTCATGGCGCGGGGCTGGCGCACGTCGAATTCCGTCGCGGCGACATGTATCGCCTGCCGTTTGATGATGCCAGTTTCGATACCGTGACGATCCATCGCGTGCTCGCCTCGGCCGAGCGGCCGGGCGCCGCGATCGGCGAAGTCGCGCGCATCCTGCGACCGGATGGCCGGCTGCTCGTGGTCGAGGACTTTGATTTGATCGATGCGCGGGGCGGCTCCAACCCGCTGTCTGCACTGCGTCGCTGGTTCGATGCGGCCGGAATGAGCATTGGGCATCTTCGGCCATGCGATCTCGGTGGCCGGCATTTCATTATCGCCTTCGGCCGGCACGCCTCGTCTGCCTCTCAACTTTCACAACCGCAACAGCAAGCAGGTCTCGCATGAATGGCTCGGCTCTGTCTGATCAGATGGGCAGCGATCTGAGCGCGCTTCGGCGCCCGGTGCAGATTTCATTCGAATTCTTCCCTCCGGCAGACGAAAAGATGGAGCAGACGCTTTGGGAGTCGATCCAGCGTCTGGCGCCGTTGCGGCCGAGATTCGTCTCGGTCACCTATGGCGCCGATGGCTCCACGCGCGAGCGCACGCACCGCGCCGTGATGCGTGTGCTGAACGAAACCTCGTTGCTGCCGGCGCCGCACCTGACCTGCGTCGGCGCGGATCGCGAGCACGTGCTCGACATCGCGCGCACCTACTGGAAGGCGGGAATCCGGCATATCGTGGCACTGCGCGGCGATGCACCCAAAGGCATGAGCGTCTATCAGCCGCATCCAGGTGGCTTTGCGTATGCGGCGGACCTGGTGCGCGGCCTGAAGACGGTCGGCGATTTTGAAATCTCGGTAGCCGCCTATCCGGAAGTGCATCCGGAAGCACCCGATGCACCCTTCGATCTGCAGAACCTCAAGGCCAAACTGGACGCGGGCGCCGATCGGGCGATCACGCAGTTCTTCTTTGACCCCGAGGTGTTCCTGCGCTTTCGCGACCGCTGCGTCGCGGCGGGCATTCGCGCGAGTCTGGTACCGGGCATTCTGCCGATCACGCGCTTTCCGCAGATGCTCAAGATCGCCTCGCGCTGCGGTACCGCCGTTCCCAGGTGGCTGCACCAGCGCTTCGAGGGCCTGGAAGAGGATGCCGATACCCGCAAGCTGATCGGAGCTGCGGTCGCGATTGCGCAGGTTGAGGCGCTGTCGCGCGAGGGCATCGGGGAGTTTCATTTTTACACGCTCAATCGCGCCGACCTGAGCTACGCGATCTGTCATGCGCTCGGCGTACGTCCAACACGAACTGCATCACTGACTGAGGAGAGCGCATGAACCGCGAGCAGCGCATTCGCGAGTTCCGTCGTCTGCTGACCGAGCGGGTACTGCTGCTCGACGGCGCGATGGGCACGATGATCCAGGGCTACAAGCCCGACGAGGCGGCCTATCGCGGCCAGCGCTTTCATGACTGGCAGTGCGACCTGAAGGGCAACAACGATCTGCTGACGCTGACGCAGCCGGCCATGATCCGTGAGATCCACGCCAAGTATCTGGAGGCAGGCTCCGACATCATCGAGACCAATACCTTCAGTTCCAGCGCTCCCGCGCAGGGCGACTACAAGATGGAAGGCCTGGTGAGTGAACTCAATCTCACCGCTGCGCGCCTCGCTCGCGAGGTCGCCGACAGCTATGCCGAACGCACCGGGCGCGCGCGCTTCGTCGCGGGCGCTCTGGGGCCGACCAACCGCACCGCTTCGCTGTCGCCCAACGTGAACGACCCGGGCTATCGCAACATCACGTTTGATCAGCTGGTCGCCACCTACGCTGAAGCGACCTCGGCATTGATTGAGGGCGGCGTCGATCTGATCCTGGTCGAGACCATCTTCGATACGCTCAACGCCAAAGCCGCGTTGTACGCGGTACGACGTACGATGCGCGAGCGTGGCGTGGACCTGCCAATCATGATCTCCGGGACGATCACCGACGCGTCCGGTCGCACGTTGTCGGGTCAGACGGTCGAGGCATTCTGGAATTCGGTGCGGCACGCCCGACCGATCGCCGTCGGCCTGAACTGCGCGCTCGGCGCGAAACAATTGCGTCCGTACGTGGAGGAATTTTCCCGCATCGCCGACATCGCGATCTGCGCCTATCCGAACGCCGGACTGCCCAACGCTTTCGGCGAGTACGATGAGCAGGCGTGTGAGACCGCGGAGCTGGTGGGCGAATTCGCCGCGGCGGGCCTGGTCAACATCGTCGGCGGCTGCTGCGGCACGACGGCCGATCACATCGCGCACATCGGCGAGGCCGTCGGATCGCTCGCGATTCGGGTGCCGCCGAAACTGCAGCCACGATGTCGGCTGGCAGGTCTCGAGGCGCTCGACATCGGACCGGAGAGCCTGTTCGTGAACGTCGGCGAACGCACCAACGTTACCGGTTCGGCCAAGTTCCGCAAACTGATCGAGGCGGACGACTACAACGCCGCGCTCGATGTCGCCCGCGCGCAGGTCAATAGCGGTGCGCAGATCATCGATATCAACATGGACGAGGGCATGCTGGACTCGGAAGCCGCCATGGTGCGCTTCCTGAATCTGATCGCTTCGGAGCCGGATATCGCCCGCGTGCCGGTGATGATCGACTCTTCCAAATGGTCGGTGATTGAGGCCGGACTCAAATGTCTGCAGGGTAAGGGCATCGTCAACTCGATCAGCCTCAAGGAGGGGGAAGCGCAGTTCCTGGAGCGTGCCGGCCAGGTGCGTGATTACGGGGCGGCCGTGGTCGTCATGGCGTTCGATGAGAAAGGCCAGGCCGACACGGTGGAGCGTAAGGTCTCGATCTGTGAGCGCTCCTACAACCTGCTGACGCAGAAGCTGGACTTTCCGCCCGAAGATATTATTTTTGACCCGAACATTTTCGCGGTCGCGACCGGTATCGAAGAGCATAACCGCTACGCGCTCGACTTCATCGAGGCCACCGCGCAGATCCGGGAGCGATGCCCGCACGCGATGATCAGCGGTGGCGTCAGCAACGTTTCGTTCTCTTTCCGCGGCAATGAGCCGGTGCGCGAAGCGATGCATTCGGTGTTCCTGTATCACACGATTCGCGCCGGGATGACGATGGGTATCGTCAACGCGGGGCAGCTCGCGATCTATGAACAGATCGAGCCGGAGCTGCGCGAACGGGTCGAGGACGTGATCCTCAATCGCCGTGCGGATGCGACCGAGCGACTGCTCGAGATCGCGCAGCGCTACAAGGGTGAGTCCGGCACCAGGCGTGCCGAAGACCTGGCCTGGCGAAACTGGCCGGTGACCAAACGGCTGGAACACGCGCTGGTACGCGGGATCGATGAGTATGTGATCGAGGATACCGAGGAGGCGCGCAGCCAGTTCGACCGTCCACTGCAGGTCATCGAAGGCCCGCTGATGGATGGCATGAACGTGGTCGGTGACCTGTTCGGCGCCGGCAAGATGTTTCTGCCGCAGGTGGTCAAGTCCGCCCGCGTGATGAAAAAGGCCGTCGCACACCTGATTCCCTATATCGAAAAGGAAAAGGCGAGCAGAGGTGTCGCGCTGGGAACCAACGGCCGCATCGTGATGGCGACCGTCAAGGGCGATGTGCACGACATCGGCAAGAACATCGTCGGTGTTGTGCTCCAGTGCAACAACTTCGAGGTGATCGACCTCGGTGTCATGGTCTCGTGCGAGAAGATCCTCGAGGCCGCGCGCCGCGAGCGCGCCGATATGATCGGGCTGTCGGGTCTGATCACGCCGTCGCTGGATGAGATGGTGCACGTAGCCAAGGAGATGCAGCGCCAGGGGTTCACGCAACCGCTGTTGATCGGTGGCGCGACCACCTCACCGGCGCATACCTCGGTGCGTATCGATCCGCAGTATCAGGGGCCGGTGGTGTATGTGAAGGACGCTTCGCGCTCCGTCGGCGTCTGCCAGCAACTGATTGCGGCGGGCACGCGCGAGACGTTCACCGCGCGGGTAAAGTCCGAGCACGCGCTGCGCCGCTCACAACACGGTGCACGGCGTACCAAGGGACCCCAGCTGACGCTGGCACAGGCGCGCGCGAACAAGGTGCGCGAGGACTGGCAGAGCTATGCGCCGCCGGTGCCGCGCATGCTCGGCCTGCGAAGCTTTGAGAACTATTCGATCGAGGAGCTGTCGCGTTACATCGACTGGACCCCGTTCTTCCAGGCGTGGGAGCTGCGAGGTAGATTCCCTGACATTCTCACCGATGCGCAGTTTGGCGAGCAGGCCAGCAGTCTGTACGCGGACGCGCGCAAGATGTTGCGCACCGTGATTCGCGAACAATGGCTGCAGGCGCGCGCGGTGATCGGCCTCTTCCCGGCCAACGCCATCGATGAGGACCTGGAACTGTACGAGGATGAGACTCGTGGGCGGGTGATTGCGCGGCTGCACTTCCTGCGGCAGCAGAAGGACCTGCCGGAAGGCAAGCCACACGGAGCGCTGGCCGATTTCGTCGCTCCCAAGAGTTCCGGAGTGGCCGACTACATCGGTGCCTTCGCGCTCACGGCGGGCATTGGCATCGAGCCGCATTTGCAGCGCTTCGAGGCCGCGCACGACGACTACTCCAGCATCATGCTGAAAGTACTGGCGGATCGTTTGGCTGAGGCCTTCGCCGAGCGGCTGCACGAGCGCGTACGACGTGAGTTCTGGGGTTATGCGCCGGACGAGAAGTTGGGCAATGAGCAGCTCATCCGCGAGGAGTATCGCGGTATCCGGCCGGCGCCGGGATATCCAGCCTGCCCGGATCACACCGAAAAGGCCACGCTGTGGAAACTGCTGGAGGTCGATAAGCGTGCCGCTATCACGCTGACCGACTCGTACGCGATGTATCCGACCGCTGCGGTGAGCGGCTGGTACTTCTCGCATCCGCAGTCGCGCTACCTGGGGGTGGGTCGCATCGACCGTGATCAGGTCGAAGACTATGCGCGCCGCAAGGGCATGAGTATTGAAGACGTCGAGCGCTGGCTTTCGCCCAATCTGGGGTACGAACCGGAGCCGAGCGCGCTGCTGATCGCATGAACCGGCACGAGGCGCATCTGGCCGCGCCCTTAAGCGCCGCGGGCGGTCGCAAGTCCGCCGCCGGGGAGGCGGAGGTGACCCGCAGCTTCTTTGGCGTGTTCCGCTACAGTCGGCGTGCGATTGCGCTGGTGTGGGACACCAACCGCCTGCTGCTGTTCGCGCTGGCGATACTGACCCTGATCGCGGGTCTGCTGCCGGCAAGCATTGCCTGGGTCGGAGCTCAGATCGTCGATGCGGTGGTCACTGCCCGCAACGCGGCCGATCACAATGCAATGCGGGTGTTGCGCCTGGTATTGCTGGAAGGGGTGCTGGTGGCCTCGGTCGCAGGGGCTCAGCGCGGTCTGTCACTGGCGCAGGCGCTGCTGCGGGCGCAGCTCGGGCAGCGCGTGAACGTCATGATCCTCGAGAAAGCCCTGACGCTGGAGTTGCGTCACTTCGAGGACTCCGAATTCTACGACAAGCTCACGCGCGCCCGGCGCGAAGCCTCGAGCCGCCCATTGAGCCTGGTGATCCGCACCTTCGGCTTGGGCCAGAACGCCATATCGCTGCTGAGCTATGCCGCGCTACTGATCCGCTTCTCGCCGTGGACCATGGTGGTGCTGCTGCTGGCGGGACTGCCGGCGTTCATCGCGGAGGCGAAGTTCTCCGGCGACGCGTTCCGCCTGTTCCGCTGGCGCTCGCCCGAGACGCGGATGCAGATCTATCTGGAGACCGTGCTCGCGCGCGAGGATCACGTCAAGGAAGTCAAACTGTTTGGCTTAGGTGCGCGTCTGTTGCAGCGCTACCGCGACATCTTTACCCGGCTCTACGGCGAGGACCGCGCGTTGTCGATCCGGCGCGACAGCTGGGGATTTGGACTGGGCCTGCTTGCGACCACGGCGTTGTATGGTGCCTACGCGTGGATCGCGCTGTCGACCATTCGCTCGCTCATTACGCTGGGGCAGATGACGATGTACCTGCTGCTGTTTCGTCAGGGACAGTCCGCGGTGGCCGCGATCCTGTCCTCGGTCGGCGGCATGTATGAGGACAATCTCTATCTGTCCACGTTGTATGAGTATCTGGAGACACCGGTCGCCCTGTCTTCAGGTCACACGGCGCGCGGCCCTTTGCCTTCGGACGGCGTGCGGTTCGAGCAGGTCAGTTTTACCTATCCCGGTGCCTCCGAACCCGCGCTGGTGGACGTTACTCTGCATCTGATCCCCGGCAGCAGCGTCGCGCTGGTGGGCGAGAACGGTTCGGGCAAGACCACCCTGATCAAATTGCTGACGCGACTCTACAGTCCGGACTCAGGCCGGATACTGCTGGATGGTCTGCCGCTGCCGCAGTGGGACCAGGATGCCCTGCGTGCGCGCATCGGTGTGATTTTTCAGGACTTCACTCGCTACCAGATGTTGGTGGGAGAGAACGTTGGAGCGGGGGATGAGCGCTATTTCGAAGATGAACAGCGCTGGCGCGACGCAGCGGGCAAGGGGCAGGCCGCTGATTTCATCGAGCGCTTGCCGGGACGCTATCAGACGCAGTTGGGAAAATGGTTTCAGAACGGGCAGGAACTATCGGGCGGACAATGGCAGAAGATCGCTTTGGCGCGCGCCTTCATGCGTACCGAAGCGGACATTCTGGTGCTCGACGAACCCACTGCGGCGATGGATGCGCGGGCGGAGGCGCAGATCTTCGAACACTTCCGCACGCTCGCCCGCGGGCATATCACGATTTTGATCTCGCATCGCTTTTCCACGGTGCGCATGGCCGATCAGATCGCAGTCCTCGATCGTGGTCGGATCATCGAGAAGGGCTCGCATGAACAGCTGATGGCGCTCGGTGGCCACTACGCGCAGCTGTTTTCGCTGCAGGCGCGCGGCTATCGCTGATGTTTGTCGGTGGATACGCGCTACAATGGAGTCATCTGGGGATGAAGCTATCAACAATGGAAGAAACCACCGCCGATACTTTCGATTCCGCCTTCTCCAAGGCAGTCGATCTTGGCAACCGACTCGCCGGTAAGGACAAGGAAGCCGATCTTTGGGATATTGCTGATGGTTTGTTGGCCGGCGCGATTCAGTACTGGCTCTACTCGCGCCAGCCCTGTGGCGACCCGCGCTGTGAGGACTGTGTCCCGATCAGCACGGCCGATGCACGCATGGCGGAGCTCAAGCGCCTGATCGATCAGCTCGCGGCCGAGAGCGAGTACTTTCACGCCCCGACCGACGCCAACGCCGGCCGGGCCTGAACCGGCTGCAGTGCCTGCCTAAGCCTCGGCGGTCGCGGGCAGCCGCGTGACCTCCGCGAGCGCGGCCTCGAGCCGCGACAATCCTTCCGTCAGCAGCGCGTCACTGATCGTCAACGGTGCCAGGAACCGGATCACGTTGCCGTAGGCGCCGCACGACAGAATGATCAGTCCCTGACGTGCGGCGGCCTGTACCAGTGCGCGCGTCAGGTCAGCATCCGGCTCCGCGGCCGAACCGTTCCTGACCAGCTCCATCGCCACCATCGAGCCCACACCCCGCACATCGCCGATGTGGTGGTACCTGGCCTGCAGCTTGCGCAAACCTGCGATCAGCGCGCTGCCGAGCTGCTGCGCGCGCGCCAACAACTGCTCGTCGCGGATCACATCGAGCACCGCGAGAGCCGCGGCGCAGGCCACCGGGGAGCCCGCAAAGGTTCCGCCCAGTCCTCCTGGCGGCGGCGCATCCATGATGGCGGCCTTGCCGATCACCGCGGACAGAGGCAAGCCTCCAGCGATGCTCTTGGCGACGACCATCAGGTCAGGCTCGACGCCGGAGTACTCGAACGCAAACATGCGGCCGGTGCGCGCAAACCCAGATTGGATTTCATCGGCGATCAGCAGGATCCCGTGGCGGTCGCACAGTGCGCGCAAGCGCTGCAGAAACTCCGCCGGGGCGATGTAGAAACCACCCTCGCCAAGCACCGGCTCAATGATGACCGCTGCCACGCGCTCCGGGTCCACTTCCGATTTGAACAACTGTTCGATTGCCGCCAGGCAATCCTGGGGCGTGACAGCGTGGTAGGCCATCGGGAACGGCACGTGAAACACATCAGGCAGCAGCGGTCCGAAGCCGGCCTTGTAGGGTTGCACCTTGCCGGTGAGCGTCAAGGCAGCGAATGTGCGTCCGTGAAAACCAGCGCTGAACGCGATCAGCGCCGATCGTCGCGTGTAGTAGCGTGCGATCTTCAGCGCATTCTCCACCGCTTCGGCGCCGGTGGAGAACAGCAGGGATTTTTTCGCCGTCGGCCCCGGCGTGATCGCATTGAGGCGCTCGGCCAGTGCGACATAGCCCTCATACGGGATGATCTGGAAGCAGGTATGCGAGAAGCGCTGCAACTGCTGCTCGATCGCCGTCACGACGCGCGGATGCAGGTGACCCGAGTTCAGCACCGCGATGCCGCTGGCGAAGTCGATGAACTGCCGGCCTTCGACGTCCCAGATCTCCGCGTTGCGCGCTCGCTCGATGTAGATCGCGTGGGCGTTGGACACGCCTCGGGCGACAGCGGCACCGCGCCGTCGATGCAGCTCGGAATTGTCACTCATGCGCAGTTCCTCCTGATCGGGGCACTATAACCTCATAACCGGTTTTGTTTGCCCTCGACGCTGTCGCATCGCTAAAATTCCAAAGTTTTGCAGCCCTTTATCCGTGAGCGTAACACCTTGAGCGAACAACCCATCACGACCGAAGTGGTCATCATTGGCGCCGGTCCTGCCGGCCTGTTTCAGGTATTTGAGCTGGGCTTGCTGGGCATCAAGTGCCACATCATCGATACATTGAAGGCCCCGGGCGGTCAGTGCACCGAGCTGTATCCGGACAAGCCGATCTATGACATTCCGGCGATACCGATGTGCGGTGCGCAGGAGCTGGTGGACCGGCTGATGCAGCAGATCAAACCGTTCGGCGCGCAGTTTCATCTCGGCGAAGAGACGGTGGAGCTGAAGAAGCAACCAAGCGGAA
>DATMRM010000295.1:0-12905 GCA_035566155.1 Steroidobacteraceae bacterium
ATGCGGGCGTCGAACTGCAGTTTCTGCCGACGGATTTCATACAGGTCAATGCAGCGGTCAATCGTGACCTGGTCAGTGCGGCCGTGCGGCTGCTGCAGCCCGAATCCGATTCGCAGGTACTGGACCTGTACTGCGGGCTGGGTAATTTCTCACTGGCGCTCGCGCGGCGGGCGGCCCACGTGGTCGGTGTCGAAGGCGACACCGTCCTGGTCGAGCGTGCGCGCACCAATGCCCGTCGCAACCAGATTGCCAATGCCGAGTTTCACAGCACCGACCTGAGTGCTGATCTCAGCCACGCCTCCTGGCTCAGGCGGTCCTACAGCCACGTGCTGATCGATCCGCCGCGGATTGGGGCACGAGAAGTGCTACCGGTGGTCGCGCGGCTCGCCCCTGCGCGCCTGCTGTATGTGTCGTGCCATCCGGCAACCCTGGGTCGCGACGTGGGAATCCTGGTCCACGAGCATCGCTACCGGCTGCTGGCTGCCGGGGTGGTGGACATGTTTCCCCATACCGCCCACGTGGAATCCATGGCACTGCTGGCGGCTTGCTGAAGACATCGCATGGCTATCGAGATCGAGCGCAAATTCAGGGTTGCCGATGACAGCTGGCGCGGGCAGATTCAATCCAGCACGCTGCTGCGGCAGGGGTATCTGGCCAATACCGATCGTGCCTCGGTGCGAGTGAGGCTTGCCGGGGAGCAGGGCTGGCTGTCAGTGAAGGCCATGACGCCGGGACGGGCTCGGGCGGAATACGAAGTGGCGATCCCAATGACGGATGCGGGTGAAATGCTGGACCGCCTGTGCGAAGGCCCGCTCATCGAGAAATGGCGTCACATCGTCATCCACGATGGCGATCGGTGGGAGATTGATGAGTTTTTAGGAGACAATGCGGGTCTGGTGATCGCGGAGCTGGAGCTGGATTGCGAGCATGAGCGATTTGCTTCACCGCCATGGCTGGGGGATGAAGTGACGCACGACGAGCGTTACTACAATTTCCGGCTGTCGCAGCAGCCGTGGCGATGCTGGCCGGAAAATCTGCAGGCGGGTCGATGAGCCTGGGTCCGGTGATGCTGGACATTGCGGGCACGGCGCTGACGGCTGCCGACCGCGAGATCCTGTCGCACCCGCTGGTGGGCAGCGTGATTCTGTTCACGCGCAACTACGTCGATCCGCAACAGCTCCAGGGACTGGTGGCTGACATTCAGTCGGTGCGCAGCCCGGCGTTGCTGGTGTCGGTGGATCATGAAGGCGGGCGCGTGCAGCGCTTCCGCCCTGGATTCTCGGCGCTGCCGCCGCTGCGGCGGATAGGACAGGCATTCGACGGCGATGCGGCCAAGGGCCTGGAAATGGCACGCGCTCTGGGCTGGCTGATGGCTTGCGAGGTGCTGGCGTGCGGCCTGGACTTCTCATTCGCGCCCTGCGTGGATCTGGACTATGGCGTCTCGAGCATCATCGGTGATCGCTCGTTTCACGCCCGCGCCCCGATCGTCAGCCAGCTTGCGATCGCCTACATGCATGGCATGCGCGACGCGGGCATGGCTGCCACCGCCAAGCACTATCCGGGACACGGCGCGGTGGTGGCAGACTCTCACCACGCACTGCCGGTGGATCGGCGCGAACTGGTGGACATGGATGAGGATCTGTTGCCCTACCGGCGTCTGATCGCCAATGGACTGCCCGCCATCATGGTGGCGCACGTGCTCTATCCGGCGGTCGATGACGTACCGGCGAGTTTCTCGCGACATTGGATCGGCGGGGTGCTGCGGCAGGAGCTGGGATTTGCGGGCCTGGTATTCGCCGATGATCTGACCATGGCGGGGGCGGCCGCCGCCGGCGATCTGCTACAGCGCGCACAGCGCGCCCTGGCAGCCGGATGTGACGTATTGCCGGTCTGCAACGACCGGCCGGGTGTCGAACGACTGCTGGGTAGCCTGCGAGCCTCGGCGGACCCCGCGTCGCAGCTTCGGCTGGTACGCATGCGGGGCCGAAAACAGCTCCGATTTGAGAACCTGACCGCATCTGCGGCGTGGCAAAGCGCGCGAGAATGGTTGGCACACAGCGCGGCATCGCCGCCGGAGCTGAGCTTCAAACCGGGGGGTAGTGACGCGGGAGGAGCATAAGAACCAATGACGCAGTGGTCGGTTGATTTTCTGCGCGGTGTGCTCGATGCCGCTCCCGAAGGTATTGTTGTCTGCGAGTCGCGACAAGCCGATCAGCTTGCAGTTTACGTTAACAGCGCGTTCGAGAAACTGGCCGGATTCAGCCGCGAGGAGCTAATCGGTCAGGACCTGCGCCGGCTGCAGGCCTGGGACCGGGAGCAGGAAGGACGCGTGCAACTGCGCGAGGCGATCACTCGCGGCGAATCTGCCCGTGCGCTGATGCGCAACTACCGCAAGGATGGGTCGGCCTTTTGGAATGAAGTGTTCATTCAGCCGCTGCGCGGTGCGGACGGCAAGGTCACCCACTATGTGAGTTTTCATCGCGACGTCGGCGAGCGCGACCGCACCGGCACGCGGCGCATTTCGGGACTTGCGACCTGGTTGCGGGAAGACCGGCTTTCGGGTCTGTGTTCACGCGCCTACTTCGAGGAGCTGCTGCAACATGACTGGCAGGTCGGAGTGCGTGAATCGCGCCAGCTCACGTTGCTCGCATTCGATATCTGCGATCTGGCCGCCTATAACGACACCTTTGGGCGTTCCGCGGGCGATGCCTGCATCCGCCGCGTCGCCGGCATCATCGGTGCTTCGTTCAAGCGTGGCGCGGACGTGGTGGCGCGCTGGGATGGAGGTTGTATCCTTGCGCTGGTGCGCAGTGGCGATCTGTCGCTGGTGCCTGCCTTCGCATCCTCGGTGGCGCAAAAAGTGCTCGATCAACATATTCATCATCCACGCTCGTCGCGTCAGAAATTTGTGACGGTCAACGTCGCGGCAGCCAGTCTGAATCCGCTGGCAGAGAAACCCTGCGATGTGCTGATTCAGGCGACCATGAAGGCTTTGAAGCGGGCCAAAGAGGATCGCGAAGGACGGGTCGCGATCGCACGTCCGGAGGAGCTGGCATGAGCACGCGCTTCATTGCGCGTGGTCTCGCGCTGTGCGCCCTGGCGGTGTTACCCGAGCCCGGTTCCCGGGCTGCGGCGCCCCCAGAGGGGCAGGCCGCGTCGCTGATCGGCCGGTGGTTGACGGATCCTCCGGACGGCATCATCGAAATCAGTCTCACGCCCGACGGCAGCTATCAGGGAAGGATCATTGGCGGCGACAATCCGTACCGCATCGACAGCAAGAATCCCGATGCTTCCAAGCGCTCTGCGCGGTTGCTGGGCCAGGTGATTGTGCAGGACCTGAAATACGAGAGTCTCGGTCACTGGTCGGGTAGCAGCATCTACGATCCTGACAGCGGTCATACCTACAGCTGTCACCTGGAACTGCTCGAGGCCAACAAGCTCAAGGTGCGCGGCTATCTCGGCGTGTCACTGCTGGGCCGCACGCAGATCTGGACGCGCTACACCGGCACGAGCCTGGTGCTGCCGAAAGTCGCTCACTGACCCTCAGGGATCGAGCGATCGGCGTGACGGATCAGTGTGCGGTGGGCATCGTTGCATCGCTGCCGCGCTTGATGGGTGAGACCAGAGCAATAATGCCGACGGCCGGGTGATCGAAGTACTGTTTCTCGTTGTATTTGACGCTGCGCATTTCGTTGATGGTGTAGGTGGGGCCGGCGCCGGACTCGTACTGTATTTCAAACCCCAAGTGGATATAGGTTCCGCGTTCCACATAGACCGTCCCGCTCAAACCCGGCACATTGATGCCCAGATCTGAGAGCGCAAAGCCGGTGTGTGTGCCCCAGTTGGCCGCTGTCTGAATCCAGGCCGCATGGGCGATCGGCCTCCACGCGCCGCTGTTCTTCAACGCGGTCTCCAGTGTGTTCAGGTGGTAGTCCGTGGCGCCGAGCACTTTGACGACGGCAGGCGCGGCGCCGCCGCGAGTGGCGGTGCTGCCAAAGCCGCGCCCGGGCACCGGTGCAGTCCAGTCCTCATCGGCGCCGGGGCTCGACGCGCGAAACACGATGATCTCGACATCATAGTACGGAGAGGCACCCTGAGCTCCAGCCGCCGCGGGAGCCGCGGCATGCGCCGGCAGACAGAGCGTGATCGCGAGGCACAGCAGCCAGATCGGTATGCGCTTCATGCGGCCTATCCTACCTTGAGTCCGTAGTGAATTTCGTCAGCAACTGCTGCGCGTAGTCAAAGCGCTGATCGGACTTCGGCAATGAGCGCGTGATGCGCAGTTTGAGCGGACCTTCGAGCCGAAACTCCTTGGCCTGACGCTGAATCAATGCAATCACGCGCGAGGGATCCACACGGTTGTGCTCCTCGAACTGCACGCTGCCGCCGGCCGAACCCAGATCCAGACGCCGCACGCCCAGTTCGCGTGCGGTCAGCCGCAGGTTAGCCAGCCGCAGCAGGTTGTTGGCGACTTCCGGCAGACTGCCGAAGCGATCAATCAGTTCCGCGGTCATATCCTGCAACGCGCTGCCATCGGCCGCGGCGATGCGCTGGTACAACGCCAGCCGCAGGTGAACGTCCGGTACATAGTCCTGCGGCAGCAACGCGGGTACGTGCAGCTCGATTTCGCTGATCGCAGCCAGCGGGCGCTCCAGCGCCGGTTCGCGATTCTCGCGCATGGCCTTGACCGCCTGCTCGAGCATTTCCAGGTACATGCTCAAGCCCACTTCACTGAGCTGGCCGCTCTGCGCTTCGCCCAGGAACTCGCCAGCGCCGCGGATTTCCAGATCGTGTGTGGCCAGCACGAATCCGGCACCCAGATCCTCGAGCGATTCAATGGCCTCCAGGCGCTTGGCCGCATCGCCGGTGAGGCCCCTACGCGACGGCACGATCAGGTACGCGTAGGCGCGGTGGTGCGAACGCCCGACCCGGCCGCGCAGCTGATGCAGCTGCGCGAGCCCCAGCCGGTCGGCGCGATTGATCAGAATGGTGTTGGCGCTGGGAACGTCGATGCCACTTTCGATGATCGTGGTACACACCAGCACATCAAAGCGCCGATGGTAGAAATCCACCATCAACTGCTCGAGTTCACGCTCACGCATCTGTCCGTGGCCGACGCGCACCGCGGCCTCCGGCACCAGCGCTGCGAACTCGGCGGCGACCTTGTCGATGCTCTGCACTTCGTTGTGCACCACATACACCTGGCCACCACGGCGCAGTTCGCGCAGCGCCGCTTCACGCAGGGTCGCGTTGTGCCACTCGGTGATGAAGGTCTTGATGGCCAGACGTGCCGCCGGCGGTGTCGTGATCAGCGACAGTTCGCGCAGCCCCCCCAGCGCCATGTTGAGCGTGCGCGGAATGGGTGTCGCCGTGAGCGTCAGCACATGCACTTCGGCGCGCATGGTCTTCAGACGCTCTTTGTCGCGCACACCGAATCGGTGTTCTTCGTCAACGACGATGAGCCCGAGGTTCTGAAAGCGCGCATCGGCATGCAGCAGCCGGTGGGTTGCGATCACAATGTCCACCGAGCCGCGCTCCAGACCGTCGAGCACGGTGGCGGTCTCACCACTTGAACGAAAGCGCGACAGGGCTTCGATGCGCACCGGCCAGTCGGCAAAGCGATCGCGAAAGCTCTGCGCGTGCTGCTGTGCCAGCAACGTCGTCGGCACGAGCACCGCCACCTGTCTTCCGGCCTGTACCGCGACGAATGCGGCGCGCATCGCCACTTCGGTCTTGCCGAAGCCGACATCGCCACAGACCACACGATCCATCGGTGTCGTGCCCTGCATGTCCTTGAGCACCTGACGAATGGCTTCGGCCTGATCAGCGGTTTCCTCAAACGGGAAGCCATTGGCGAAAGTCTGATACTCGAGTTCGCCCGCGTTGAGGCTGGCCGCTCGATGCGCAGCGCGCCGGGCGTGCAGGTCCAACAGCTCCGCCGCGACATCGCGTACCGCCTCGGCGGCCCTGCGGCGCGCGCGCGCCCACTGGTCGGTTCCGAGTTTGTGCAACGGCGCGCTTTCCGGTGCACCACCGGTGTAGCGATTGACCAGATGCAGCGCATGCACCGGCACATAGACCCGATCGCCGTCGCGGTACTCGAGTGTCAGGAACTCGCCGCTCTGCTCGCCGATCTCCATGAGCTGCAGGCCGACGTATCGCCCGACACCGTAGGTTTCGTGTACCACTGGCGCGCCGGGTTCGAGGCTTTGCAGATCGCGCAGGATGACGGCCGGATCGGAAGCACTGGTGCGGCGTCGCCGGCGCTCCTGGCGTGCGCGCGTGCCGAACAGCTGGGATTCACCCAACAGCATCAACGCGGGTTGTTCGAGCGCGAGCCCGCGCAGATCCTCGGCCACGCAGATCGCCAACGCGGCGTCACCCTGCGTGAAGGCCTCCCAGCCCCGCAGCGCGCGCGGCCGGCGGCCGTGCGCCCCGAGCATTTCGGCGATCACCTCACGCCGTCCGGGCGAATCCGCTGCGATCAGCACGCGTCCGACATAGGTGTCCAGAAACCCGGTCAGTGGTGCCAGAGGCTGCGCGGCGCGCGCATCGAGTCGAAACTCGGGCGGCGCGGCGGTGCGAAAGTCGTGTACCGCGGCGACGTGCTCCAGGTCGGCACTCGAGAAGCGCTCGATTCCGACCGTCGGGTGTGCGGCCAGCGTCTCGTGCACCCGTCCAGGCTCGACGAACACATCCGGTGGTGGCAGCAGCGGGCGCTCAATATCATGACGGCGATCCTCGTAACGTGCCGTGATGCCATCCCAGGCCTGCTCGATCGCCTGCTCCACATCCAGATCGCTGGCGATCACCATGTCGCGTGGCAGATAGTCACTGATATGCGCGGTCGCCTCGAAAAACAGCGGTAGATAGAACTCGATGCCAGGAGGCGCGATGCCCTCGCTGATTCCCCGATAGATCGGCATGCGCGCGACGTCGCCCTCAAAGCGAGCGCGATATCGGCGACGGAAGTTCTTGACCGACTCGGCATCGAGCGGCATCTCGCGCGCCGGCAACAGCTTGAGCTGCTGGATGCTCTCGAGCGAGCGCTGGGTATCGGGATCAAAGCTGCGGATCGAATCGATCCGGTCATCCAGCAGGTCCACGCGCACCGGTGTGTCGGTGCCCATCGGGTAGACGTCGAACAGCGAGCCGCGCAATGCGAATTCGCCCGGGCTGGTCACCTGACTGACGCTGGCGTAGCCAGACTCGATCAGGCGCGTGCGCAAGGGTTCGATCGCCAGGGCGGCGCCGGTTTTCAATTCGAAGCTGCGCGCCTGAACGTAGCTGACCGGAGGCAGTCGGGCCAGCAGGCTGTCGGCACTGAGCAGCAGGATTCCGCGCGTGAGCTGCGGCAAGCGCGACAGCGTCAGCAGGCGTTGCGAGACGATATCCGGGTGCGGCGAGAACACGTCGTAGGGCAGCACCTCCCAGTCCGGCAGCGTCAGGATCGTCAGCGCATCGCCACCAAAGAAACGCAGTTCGTCCGCCAGCCGTTCCAGCTCGCGCGCATCGGCGGCGATGACCACCCAAGGTCTGCTGTCCGCAGCGACCGCTTCGGACAACGCCAGCGAGCGGGCGCTGCCATGCAGCCCGCGCCAGCGCGACGCGGCGTCACCGGGCAGAGGCAGCGGGGGATGTAGCAGGGTCGTTGTCGGGGGCACAGGGGTGCTAGCGCAGCAAAGCGCGCGAGCTTAAACGCCCCGGAGCGGAATTAAAACTTGACGGGCTAGGGACTCGGCGCCGCCGGAGCGCCCGTGACGACCGCATGAATGACCCGGTCGTGCTCGAAGAACACCGAGAAATTCGTGTAGTCCCAGCGGGTAATCGGCGGTGCTCCCACTGCGTCGTGACGCTCGATCGGTGCGCCGAATTTCTCTTCCACTTTCTGCATCGTCATGCCCGCGGAGGGACGGGCGATGTCGGAAGGAATGACGCTGACCTGATCGTCCGTGACGACCAGATCGGCTCGAGCCACGCTGACCATGCCGCCTGCAACGATGGCTGCCAGTCCGACAGCCAGCGTCAGCGGGAAGGAAGATTTCTCGGTCATGATGCTACCTGCGTACAGTCAGTCCGAAGCGAGGACTATATCACCCGAGGCCGGGGTGACGCCTTTTGTCACACATCAGGCCCGACTTTTGTGAACCAAGTCCTGTTTTGAGGGGGCCTGTGTTTTAATGCGCTGCGCATGTTCCAGCCGCTGTCAGTCTTCATTGGTTTGCGCTACGTACGCTCGCGACAGCACAAGTTTTTCGTCTCATTGATCACCTGGGTATCCCTGGCAGGCGTCGGGCTGGGCGTTGCAGCCCTGATCGTCATCCTGTCGGTGATGAACGGCTTCGAAGGGGATCTGCGCAGCACGCTGCTGTCCTTGAGCGCCCATGCCCGGGTGACGGCCCAGGGAGTGCCTGCCGCCGATGCCAATGCGGCGCTGGCAGCGCGGCTGCGTCGCTTGCCCGGTGTGGTAGGCGTTGCGCCCTATATCGATTTGACCGCCCTGGTGGTGCATCAGACCGAAATGCAGCCGATAACACTGCGCGGGGTCGACCCAGCGCAGGAGACCGCGGTGGCTGACGTGCGACCGTACCTGGTGGAGGGCGACTACAGCACGCTCGAGGCGGGGAGCAATGCGGTCATCCTCGGACGCGATGTCGCCGATCAGCTCGGCGTGCGGGTCGGGGATGCGGTGACGGTGCTAGTGCCCATGGTGTCCGGTGATCGCATGCCCGAGCCGCGATTGCGCCAGTTTACGGTGGGCGGGGTCTTCTCGTCTGAACTGCCGGATCATGACAACACGCTGGTACTGGCGGATATCGATGATGTGCGCGCGTTCGCGCCGCAGGTCGAAGGTGCGAGCGGGCTGCGGCTGCGATTCACGGATGCCATGCAGGTTACGCTGTACATGCCAGCGGTCAGAGCCGCCACCGGTTCAGGTTTCGAGATCAGCGATTGGACCCAGGACAACGCCAGCTACTTCCGCGCAATCCGCATCGAAAAAACAATGATGTCGCTGATCCTGCTGCTGATCGTCGCGGTGGCGGCTTTCAATATCGTCGCGATGCTGGTGATGGTGGTGAACGACAAGCGCACCGACATTGCGATTCTGCGCACACTTGGGGCTTCGCCCGGCAGCGTGCTGCGCACGTTCATGACGCAGGGACTGGTGATCGGGTGGTTTGGGGTTGGGGTCGGAGTGCTGCTGGGGGTATTGCTGGCAAGTCATGTCACGTCGATCGTGCCCGCGCTGGAGAGCTTATTCCACTTCCAGCTTCTCGACTCGAACGTCTACTACAACACCGATATTCCCTCGCAGCTGCGCACCAGGGATGTGTTGTGGATCAGCCTCGCGGCGCTGATTCTGACGCTGTGCTCGACCCTCTATCCGGCGGTGCGCGCCGCGCGCACGCCGCCCGCCGATGCGCTGCGCTATGAATAGGTTCGCACGGCGATGAGCTACGAATGGCTGATCGGCACGCGCTACGTGCGCTCGACCCGTGGTCGGGGCTTTCTGTCATTCATCACGGTGGTGTCAGCCTCGGGGCTGGCGATCGGCGTGGCGGTGCTGATCGTCGTGCTGTCGGTCATGAACGGCTTCGGGCGCGAGCTGCGTACGCGGATCCTGAGTGTCACCTCGCACGCGACGCTGACGGGACTGGAAGGCACTCTGGAGGACTGGCGGCAGGATCAGGCCGCGGCGCTGAAACTGCCCGGTGTGATCGCGGCGGTACCCTATATCGAGGAGCAGGCACTGCTCGCGCACGGCGCGCGCACGGCCGGCACCGCGGTGCGTGGGGTTGAGCCGGAGCAGGAACGTCGCGCCGTCGGCCTCGCCGAGCACATCCAGGGCGGTAGGTTGGAGGCTCTGACCGACGGTGGCTATCGGATCATCCTGGGCGATGCCCTGGCGGATGCACTGTCGGTGAAAGTCGGTGACGAGGTGGTATTGATTGCGCCGCGGGGAAATCCCACACCGGTCGGGATCGAGCCACGCATGCGGCGTTTTCGCGTGGCCGGGATCTTTCATTCGGGCATGTACAAGTACGATCGCGGTCTGGCGCTGCTGAATCTGCATGATGCGGCGCGTATCTATCAACTGGGCGATGCGGTCACCGGCGTGCGCCTGGCGCTCAGGGATCCTTTCGCGGCGCCACGCACGGTCCATGCCCTGGCGCTGGCCTTGGGGGGCGGCTTCTATGTATCCGACTGGACGCGCATAGAGAGCACGCTGTTCCGCTCGATCGAGATTACCAAGTCGATGCTATTCGTGATCTTGCTGCTGGTGGTGGCGGTGGCCGCTTTCAATATCGTGGCAGCACTGGTCATGGTGGTGAAGGAAAAGCGCTCCGATATCGCGATTCTGCGCACGCTCGGCGCCGGGCCGCGCAACGTGCTGGCGGCGTTTTCCATTCAGGGCGGCTTCATCGGGCTCGCCGGCACGTTGGCCGGGGCAGGGTTGGGTCTGCTGTTGTCGGCCAATCTTGAATCACTGGTGCACGGCCTGGAGCACCTGCTCGGGACTCACTTTCTGGACGCCAAGGTCTACCTGATGAGCGATCTGCCAGGGTATGCAGAGCCCGGTGATGTGCTGCGTATCTGCGCCGTGGCGTTCGCGCTGTGTGCCCTGGCGACGCTGTACCCGGCCTGGCGCGCGGCAGGCATTCAGCCGGCGGACGCGCTGCGTCATGACTGAAGGCAAGCCGTCGCCGCCGGTGGTATTGGCCGCACACGCCGTGTGCCGCTCCTTTCGCGAGGGCTCGAGCACGCTGGAAGTGCTGCGCGATGTTGAGCTGTCGGTGGCCGCCGGAGAGCGCCTGGCGATCATCGGGGTTTCGGGTTCGGGCAAGACCACCCTGCTACAAATTCTTGGGGGGCTGGATCGCCCTGACCGTGGCAGCGTGCAGGTGCTGGAACAGGACATTCATGCGCTGTCGGAGACCGAGCGTGGCGCGCTGCGCAATCGCGCCATCGGTTTCGTCTATCAGTTTCATCATCTGTTACCGGAATTCTCCGCACTCGAGAACGTCGCGATGCCGCTGCTGGTACGTCGCGAGCGCACCCCGGTGGCGATCGCCCGGGCGCGCGACATACTGACGCGCGTGGGACTGGCCGAGCGCCTGACACACCGGCCGTCGCAACTGTCAGGCGGTGAGCGCCAGCGCACGGCGGTGGCGCGCGCGCTGGTAAGTTCCCCATCGCTGGTGCTGGCGGATGAGCCGACCGGCAATCTCGATGGCCGCAACGCCAGTCAGGTGTTCGAACTGATGCTGGAGCTAAACCGTGAGCTGGGCACCAGCCTGGTGGTCGTGACGCACGATTCGCGGCTGGCGGCTCGCATGGATCGGGTACTGGAGCTGAGCTCTGGGGCTTTACTTCAGCTCGCGAGTCCGTAGGCCCGCGCGCGACGTCGTTCGCGGCGCACCCGGTACTTGTGCAGGGTCGCCATCCGCCAGCCGATTTCCAGCGCATAGCGCCCCAGCAGGCCGAAGGTGATACCGCACACCAGGCAGCCCAACAGGAATGGCCGCCAGGCCGGTCCCAGACCATGTTCGAGCCAGTTCCAGGTGAGCTGAAACTCGAAATGATGCGCTCGATAGCGCAGCAGCCACGCGCCGATGCGGTAGGCCATGTAGTAGATCGGTACCATCGTGAATGGATTGACGATGTAGCAAGCGGCGACGCCCACCGCGACGTTCAGGCGCGACCACAGGCAGATGGCGACCACCAGCGGCAGATGCACCGGCAGCGGAATGAAGCTCACGGCAATGCCGACGCCAAAGGCGGCCGTGATCGAATGGCGATTCAGCGACCACAGATGTGAATCCGTGAGTCGGTCACCGAAGATGCTCAGGTACCAACGGTCCCGCCGCGCGTGGAGAAAACCGACAAATTGTTTGACTAATCTACGAGGCATTGCATGAGCACTTTAACAGTTGCGGCCGGCCGGGCCTAAGGGCCAATCTACGAAACTGAGCTTTACCGCAGGCTCTTTAGGTATCATGACTATGGTTAAGCGAATTGATGCGGTTTTGCAGGCAACGTCACAGGAGCCGCTCTCTTAAATGTGGGAAATCGTGCAGGCGGGGGGGCCACTCATGTGGCCCATCATTCTGTGCTCCATTGTAGCCGCGGCGATTGTCCTCGAGCGCATCTGGACCCTGCAGGATCGGCGCGTCCTGCCACCCGATCTCACCAAGAAAGTCTGGAAGCTCGTAGAGTCGCACCGCATCGATGACAAAATTGTGGCAGCCCTCGAGCAGAATTCGCCGCTCGGGAAACTGCTGGCCGTCGGACTGGCCAACCGCGACCGTCCGCGCGAAGTGCTGATGGAGCGGCTGGAGGACACCGGCCGTCACGTTGTGCACGAACTCGAGCGCTTTCTAAACACGCTTGGCACCATCGCGGGGGTCTCGCCGCTGCTGGGTCTGCTCGGAACCGTGACCGGTATCATCAAGGCCTTCAATGCGATCAACGCCGGCGGTGCGGGCGACCCGCGCATGCTATCCGGTGGCATTGCCGAAGCACTGATTGCGACCGCAGCCGGGCTGTGCGTGGCGATTCCGTCCCTGGTCGCATATCGCTATCTGCGCGGCCGTGTCGATCGGATTGTGGTGGAAATGGAGAAGCACGCGCTGCGGCTGGCCGACGCCGTGGAATCCGCTTCACGCCGCGGCAGCGAGCCGCGAGCCGTCAACAGCTAGTCACTCGCCATGAAGATGAAGCCGCGCCGCAGCGAGGAGCCCGAGATCAACGTCGTATCGCTGATCGATGTCGTGTTGTTACTGGTGGTGTTTTTCATGCTGTCGTCGAATTTCACGGCCGAGGGGCGGCTGCAGATCCGCCTGCCGCAGGCGAATTCGGGGCCGACCTCGCGCAACAGCGACGAGGGGTTGGTCGTCACCGTC
>DATMRM010000296.1:0-3839 GCA_035566155.1 Steroidobacteraceae bacterium
ATCGAGGTACCGGCGCTCGGTGCGGACAGTGCCATGCCACTCGGCCACGATCTGGACGCGATGCTCACGGCGATCACGCCGCAGACGCGGCTGGTGTACCTCGCCAATCCGAACAATCCGACTGGCACCTGGGCCGACAGCGCGGCGCTGCAGAGCTTCATCGAGCGCGCCGGCGCCGACACGCCCGATACCCTGATCGTGCTGGATGAGGCCTATCTCGAGTACGGACGCCAGCGCGGCACGCAGGACGCGATCGGCTGGCTCGCGCAGCATCCGAACCTGGTGATCACGCGCACGTTCTCCAAAGCCTACGGTCTGGCCGGCGCGCGCATCGGCTATGCGGTGTCGCACCCGGACGTGGCCGAAGTGCTCAATCGGGTGCGCCCGCCCTTCAACGTCAACTCGCTGGCGCAGGTCGCCGCCATCGCCGCGCTGGCCGATCAGGCCTATATGCACCAGGTCACCGCCGAGACCATGCGTGAACTGACGCGCGTGGAAGCGCGCATCCGCCAGCTTGGCATCTGGATTGCCCCGTCAGCGACCAATTTCGTACTGGCGCGTTTCGGTGTGCCCGCCGCACAGGTCTATCAGCAGCTGCTGCGCCAAGGGGTGATCGTGCGCCCGCTCGCTGCCGCGGGACTCCCGGATGCGCTGCGCATCAGCGTGGGAACGCCGGCGCAGAACGAGCGCCTGCTCGAGGCGCTGCCCGGGGTACTCAAAGCGCTGCGCGCGCCGCACGCGTGAGCAGCAGCCTCAAACGCCGCTATCGGGCGCTGCCCTCGCGGGCTGTGCGCGGCGAGCTTTCGGTGCCGGGGGACAAGTCGATTTCGCATCGCGCGCTGATGCTCGGCGGGATCGCGCAAGGGCTCACCGAGATCTCGGGTTTTCTGGCGAGCGAGGATTGTCTGGCCACCCTGGCCGCGCTCAAGGCGATGGGTGTTCGCATCGAGCGCCCGCAGGAAACCCAGGTGCGCGTCTATGGCGCGGGCAGGCGCGGACTGAGCGCCAGCTCAGCGCCGCTGGATCTGGGCAATGCGGGCACGGCGATCCGTCTGCTGATGGGACTGCTGTGCGGTCAGCGCTTCGACAGCACGATGATCGGTGATGCGTCGCTGATGCGCCGGCCGATGGAGCGCGTCGCGCGGCCGCTGCGCGATATGGGCGCGCGCATCGAAACCACCGATGGCAGGCCGCCGGTCAGGATTCAGGGCGGCGCCTGCCTGGTGGCGACGGATTATGTCATGCCCATGGCCAGTGCCCAGGTGAAGTCCGCGGTGCTGCTGGCCGGGCTGTATGCGACCGGCACGATCCGTGTCACCGAGCCGGCACCGACCCGCGATCACACCGAGCGCATGCTGCGCGACTTCGGCGTCGCCCTGTCGCAGCAGGGATCCAGCGTGCAGATGGCCGGAGGCCAGCCGCTGCGCGGCTGTCAGGTACAGGTGCCGGGGGATTTTTCCTCCGCGGCGTTTTTTATCGTGGCCGGATGTCTGGGCGCGTCCGACTCGCTGACGCTGCGTGGGGTCGGCGTCAATCCAACGCGCACCGGTCTGCTGGACATGCTGCGACTGATGGGCGCGAAGATCGAGCTGCGCGCGGTCGGCAGCTCTGCGACCGCGGAGCCCGTCGCCGATATCACCGTTCGACGCAGCAGCCTGCGCGGCATCCGCGTGCCCGAGGCCCTGGTGCCGCTGGCGATCGATGAGTTTCCGATTTTTTTCATCGCCGCGGCGGCTGCCAGTGGTGAGACGCTGGTGACCGGCGCGGGCGAACTGCGGGTCAAGGAGACTGACCGGCTGGCGGTGATGGCTGCGGGGCTTGCGACGCTGGGTGTACGCTGCGAGCTGCTGCCGGATGGCATTCGGATCCAGGGAGGAATGCCGCTGCGCGGAGGTTATGTGAACAGCGACGGGGATCACCGGATCGCGATGTCCTTTGCCGTGGCAAGCCTGCTCAGCGCCGGAGCCGTGGAGATCGATGACGTGGCGAATGTCGCGACCTCATTTCCGGGGTTTCCGACGCTGGCCCGGGCCGCCGGGCTCTCACTCGAGGACTGAGGCCGTGTCGGTGCCCGTGGTGGCGATCGACGGACCGAGCGGCTCGGGCAAGGGGACCGTCAGCCGCATGATCGCCCGCCGTACCGGCTGGCACCTGCTCGACAGTGGCGCTTTGTACCGCCTGGTCGGCCTAGCCGGGGTGCTGGCCGGGCTCAACCCCGACGATGTAGACGGTCACGCCCGCCTGGCACGCGATATGGACGTGCGGTTCGGCGCTGACGATGAGGACCGGGAGCGCATTGAGCTCAACGGCTCCGAGGTGAGCGCCTCGGTACGCTCCGAGGCGGCCGGTGCCGGGGCTTCCCGGGTCGCGGCCTGGGCACCGGTACGTGAGGCGCTGCTGGATCGTCAGCGCGCCTTCGCCCAGGGTCCGGGTCTGGTGGCGGATGGGCGGGACATGGGCACCATCGTTTTCCGGTCTGCCGCCCTCAAAATCTTCCTCACGGCAAGCGCTGAAGAGCGCGCCCGCAGACGCTATAACCAGTTGAAAGAAAAGGATTCTGGTGTTAGCCTTCCCGCCCTTTCGCTCGAGATCGCGGAACGCGACCGACGCGATTCGACACGGTCCGTAGCGCCGCTTGTGCCGGCTGCCGACGCGATCGTCCTGGACTCGACCGCCATGACGGCCCTCGAGGTCGTGGACGAGATCATGGCGATCGGCCGCGCTCGCTCGCTCTGGACCTGAATCGCGCTCGTCGCCCGGTGCCATGGCGCGCCGGTCCGTGTGACTCGAGCGTTAAGAGACGTCGATGCCGCAGGGACGCGGTGTCTTGAAAATGTAACCCGCATGGCCGGAGGCCAGGGCGGCCGAGCAAAAAGCACGGCGACGTGCGAGAGAGTGTATGAGCGAAGCCCTTAGCGAAAGTTTCAGCGAGATGTTCGAACAGAGCCTGGCGAATCAGCGCATTCGTCCGGGCATGATTCTGACCGGTCTGGTGGTGGATGTGGGTTCCGACGTCGTGATCGTCAACGTCGGACTGAAATCCGAAGCGGTGATTCCGCTCGAGCAATTCAAGAATGAACGCGGCGAGATCGAAGTCGCGGCCGGCGATCAGGTTGAAGTGGCACTGGACTCGGTGGAGGATGGCACGGGTGAGACCCGGCTGTCGCGCGAGAAGGCCAAGCGCGCCCGTACCTGGACGCGGCTGGAGGAGGCCTTCAACAATGGTGAGATCGTCACCGGCATCATTTCAGGACGGGTGAAGGGTGGCTTCACCGTCGAGATCGATCATGTGCGTGCATTTCTTCCCGGTTCACTGGTCGACGTGCGGCCGGTTCGCGATACCGGCTATCTGGAAGGCAAGCCGCTCGAATTCAAAGTCATCAAGCTCGATCAGAAGCGCAACAACGTCGTTGTTTCGCGTCGTGCGGTGGTGGAGCAGGAATTCTCCGCCGAGCGCACCGCGCTGATGGACAACCTGCAGGAAGGCGCGGTGGTGCGTGGTGCGGTCAAGAACCTCACCGACTACGGTGCGTTCGTGGACCTGGGTGGCATCGACGGTCTGCTGCACATCACCGACATGGCATGGAAGCGCGTCAAGCATCCGTCGGAAGTCGTCAAGGTCGGCGATGAGATCGAAGTGCGCATCCTGAAGTTCGATCGCGAGCGCTCACGCGTGTCGCTCGGACTCAAGCAGCTCGGCGCGGATCCGTGGGAGAACATCGCCCGCCGGTATCCTCCGAACACGCGTGTGTTCGGCAAGGTCACCAACATCGCCGACTACGGTGCGTTCGTCGAGACCGAGGACGGCGTCGAAGGTCTGGTGCACGTCTCGGAGATGG
>DATMRM010000297.1:0-5107 GCA_035566155.1 Steroidobacteraceae bacterium
ACGAGCTGCAGCTGCTGCGCGGCCGCGCGTGTCAGCACGATGCTGTCCGGCGCGAACAGCTGTGTGGCATTGCCACCCAGTTCACCCATCAGCTGCGGCTGCAGCGCCGAGGCGCGAAACGAATCGACACCGAGCACCTTCAGTGGCGCATTGTCACCCGGCAGGGTCAGCTCGAGTTCCAGTACGGGGCTGGCGAGCGCGACCTGCGGGTCGCGCACCAGTTGCACGAACAGCGACTCGTCGAATCCCTGTGGCGAACCGCGCACCACCAGGTCCGCGCTGCCAATCAGTCGCCGCGTGGCCAGATCGAACTCCCCCAGGGCCGCGGTGTTGATCAGATAGACCGCACTGCCCAGGGCAACCCCGAGCGCGATCGCAACGATGGTGGCCAGCACGCGCAGCGGCTGCTCGCGCAGTTGCGAACGCGTGAGCACCTGCCAGGCGACCCAGTGCGCGCTCATGCGAGGGGCTGCAACTGCCCGCCCTCCAGTTTCAAGATGCGGTCGGCACTGCGCGCCGCAGTCATCGAGTGCGTGATCAGGATCGCGCCGGCATGCGTCGCCTGCAGCTGTGCGCGCAGCAGCCGCAGGATCTGATCGGCAGTGCGCGCATCCAGATTGCCGGTCGGCTCATCCGCCAGAAGCAGCTGCGGTCGGTGCACCAGCGCGCGCGCAATGGCGATGCGCTGCAGCTCACCGCCCGACAGTTCGCGCGGATAGCGTTCCGACAACGCTTCGATGCCGCACGCCGCGAGCATCTGGCGCACCGCCTCGCGGCGCTGCGGGTCAGACACGTCCAGCAGTTCGAGCGGCAGCGCGACGTTCTGCTCGACGCGCAGGTAGGGCAGCACGTGAAACGCCTGAAACACGAATCCCATGTGCGCCCGTCGCCAGCGCGTGATCGCATCATCATCCAGCGCCGCAAGCTCGGTGCCATCAAACAACACGCTGCCCGAGTCCGGGCGGTCAAGGCCTGCAATCACGTTCAACAGTGTCGATTTGCCGGCGCCGGACTCACCCATGATCGCCAGGTATTCACCCGGCTCGAGGGTGAGTTCAAGCCTGTCCAGCACCGGCGCGCCTTCGGCGCGGAAGCGTTTGCTGATCGCTTGCAGTCGCAGCATCAGCTGCGCTTGGGGAACCAGGGAACGAAGGGGCTGGTTCGCCGCTGATAGTCAGCGAAGGCCTGGCCCTTGCTCTGGAGCGAGAGTCGTTCGGTCATCGGGATTCCGGTCACGCGCAGCAGGAAGAACAGCATCAGCGCGGGGCAGTAGAGCGCGATCCAGCCGAACGGGGATGCGCAGGCCAGTATCAGATAGGCAACCCACACCATCCACTCGAAGAAGTAGTTCGGGTGGCGCGACAGGCGCCATAGGCCGACGTCACAGACCTTGCCCTGGTTGGCGGGGTCACCCCTGAAGCGCGCCAGCTGCCGGTCGGCCAGCGATTCACCGGACAGTGCAATCACGAACACCAGGATGCCGGCAAACTCCAATGGTTTCATGTCCGGCGCCGCATTCAGGCAGATCAGCAGGAAGGGCGCCGACAAAATCGCGAGCAACAGCGCCTGCATCTCGAAGAACCAGAACAGGTTGCGGTGGGTGCTCGAGCCCCAGGCTTTACGCAGCTCGGCGTAGCGTCGATCTTCCTTGGGATGGTGCGACATCACGCGTACATAGAGATAGCCGCCCAGTCGCAGACTCCACAGGCTCACCAGCAGCGCGATCACTGCCCGCCGCAGCCAGAGGCCATCGCCTGCGAGTGCGAAGAAGATCGCCATCGGCGCGAAGCCGGCCGACCAGGCGATATCGACGATACCGGCATTGCCGATGCGCAGCGCGATGCCCCAGATCGCGGCCATCAGCACGAATGCGAACAGCAGTCCGATCAGCCATAGATGAATGAACTCAGGCCACATTGACGTTGACTCCGGGGCTGCGAAGCCTGGCCAGGCGGCGCAGCACCGGCAGCAGGCCGAAGTACAGCGCAGCGGCAACGAACGGCGCAATCAGGGTCCAGGCCAGCACGCCGCGTAGCGCCGTCATCCCGAACTCCTGAAAGAAGTGCAGCGGTGCGACGCGAAACTGCTGCAGCAGGCCCGCAATCGAGAACTGCAGCGGCGGTGTGCGGGTAAGCCACTCGCCGACGCGGATGAAGAAATAAATTCCCGTGACCTGCAGCGGATAGACCAGGTAGTTGATCGCCTGGATGATCGGCTGGTTGAGTTTCAGCAGCAGGCCGGCCAGGAAGCACAGCAGCGTGGTGCTGCCCAGGATCGGAAACAATCCGAGCGTCGCGCCGATCGCCACGGTCAGTGCGATCTTCTGTGGAGTGATTCCCTGGCGCAGCTGCGCCAGTACCACGTCCACGACGCGTCGTTGCCAGGCCTCACGCAGCATGGGGACGCAGCAGCACGTCACGCATGCCGGCACCGGGTGGCAGGCGCCACACGATGAGCAGCATATAGAACGACATCGCGATATTGCCCAGCAGCACGATCGCGATCAGCCACACGATGCGTGCAACCCAGAGCGTCTCGCGATAGGCCAGCCACAGCCAGAACGTCAGAAACCCAAAATAGGTATCGAACAGCGTGGCGATGAACCACGGATGCAGCACCAGCGATCGCGGTGTATGCCAGAAGGGCAGGAGGCTGCTTGCCCAGCCCGTCACCGCCAGCATCGTGATCAGCACCCCGAGGAAGGCGAATCGCAGAAACCAGATCATGAGGAGACCTTATATATCTTAAAATATATTTTGAGATAGATCTTAACGAAATCTGGCATTTACCGCTCAACCTGATTGTCACCCGCGTTCGACTGACTTGATACCGCAGGCCCGCCTATCGTGCCGCCATGCGCTCACCCACTCGCACCATTGCGATCATCGGTGCTGGTTTCAGCGGTACGGTACTCGCTGTCAATCTGCTTCGCCTCGTATCCGCGCAACCTCTGCGCATCGTAGTGATCGAGTCGCGTGCGCAGGTAGGCCGGGGTGTGGCGTACCAGGACGATGGCCATCCGCATCTGCTGAATGTGCCGGCCGCGCGCATGTCGGCGCAGTCGCGCGACCCGACGCAGTTCGCACGCTATGCGCGGGCGCGCGATGCGAGCTACCGAGCCGATCAGTTCTTACCGCGCCGGCTGTACGGGGAGTATCTGCAGGCATTGCTGCAGAACGCCGCGCAGTCAGCGCCTGCGCACGTCAGACTCGAGCGGATTGACGCCCGGGCTGAGCAGATATTTTGCATCGACCCCCGAGGACCGCAGCTTGTCATTCTCTCGAACCAGCAGCACCTGGTTGCCGACGATGTCGTATTGGCCTGCGGCGACCCGCCTCCCGCCGCTCCGGCCAGCGCAGCAGCCATCACGGGCCATGGCGCTTACGTGGGCGACCCATTCAGCCGCGGCGCGCTTGGGCCGGAGGCGGAAACGGTGCTGCTGCTCGGTTCAGGTCTCACGATGGCCGATGTCACGCTCGCGACCGCCTCGCTGAACCCGTCGGTACGCATTCACGCGATCTCTCGTCACGGACTGCTGCCGCAGGCGCAGACCTCAGCCCCGGCAGCCTCGGTCACGGGCGATCTGCTGTCGTATCTTCCGCCCGGTGTGATCACCGCCCGTGCGCTGCTGCGCGCGTTTCGTGCCCTGTTGACCGACGTTGAGAGGCAGCAGGGCGACTGGCGCGACGCGGTGAACCTCGCACGCCAGGGCGCCGCTGTGGCGTGGCAGCGGCTGAGTCTGCCGCAACGCGCGCGTTTCCTGCGGCACCTGCGTAGCCGTTGGGACGTGCACCGCCATCGCATGCCGCCGGAGAGCGATGTGCGCCTGAAGGCGCTGCGCCAGTCGGGTCAGTTGCAGCTGCATGCCGGATACCTGTTATCGATGAGCGAAGAAGCTGAGCGTATCCGCGTGCATTGGCGTGAGCGTGGATCGCAGTCAACCCAGTCGCTGCTGGTTGACCGGGTGATCAATTGCACCGGGACCGATCGGCGGCTGACACAGACACCCCATCGGTTGCTGCAGGCCCTGATGGCCGAGGGACTGGCGACGCCAGACCCTTTGGGACTGGGCTTGCGGACCGCTGAGCACGGCGCGCTGATCGATCGCGAGGGCCGCGCCGCGCAGCATCTGTTCTATGTGGGGCCGATGCTGCGGGCGCAGCACTGGGAAGCCACCGCCGTGGCGGAACTGCGCGCGCATGCGGAAGGGCTGGCGCAAGCCCTGCTGCGCATCAGCGTCTCACAGTCCGCTCCACTCGTTGCACCAGCCGGCCGCCTTGACCAGCTTGCCTTTAAATAGGCCGCAGCTGCCCTGAGTGTCTCCCATCGCCGTGTAGACGGAGCAATTCGAGCATTTCTGGCCGGACGCCTGCGCTTCCTTCGCTCGACTCGCGTCTTCGACGTACTGCACCTTCCTGGCCTCCGGATCCTGCTCGTTCAGCAGCGGATCGGCAGCGTGCGCGGTTGATCTGAACGCTGTCAGCGAGCCCACCGACAGCCCGACCGCGATCCGTTGCAGCATCGCGCGGCGGGAAAGAGGAAAGGGTCGGGTCATGAGGCCTGCAGAACAATCTTGCCGATGTGCTGACTGCTTTCCATCAGCCGATGCGCCTCAGCGACGCGCTCGAGCGGAAAGCTCGCGTGGATATGCGACCTCAGCTTGCCGGCAGTATAGTCCGGCCAGATCTCGCGTCTCAACGCGGCGCAGATCGCCGCCTTCTCCGCGACCGTGCGTGGACGCAGCGTCGAGCCCGTGACACGCAGACGCTTGAGCATGATCGGCGTGAAGTCCACCTCGACGCGGCTGCCGTGCAGGAAAGCGACGAACACCAGCCGGCCGCTGTCGCGCAATAATCCAAGATTCTTCGGGATGTAATCGCCTCCGACCATATCGAGCACCACGTCCACACCCTTGCCGCCGGTGTAGTCGCGCACGCGCGCCACGAAATCCTCGGTGCGGTAGTTGACTGCCAGCGCCGCGCCGAAACTGCGGCAGGCCTCGCATTTCTGCTCGCTGCCGGCGGTGATCAGCACCTCGGCACCGACATGCCTGGCGAGCTGCACGGCCGCCAGTCCGATGCCGCTCGAGCCGCCGTGCACCAGCAGC
>DATMRM010000298.1:0-3383 GCA_035566155.1 Steroidobacteraceae bacterium
TGGAAGAGTGGACCTCCGACCCATTCAAGCCGGTCGTGCGCGATGGGCTGCTGTATGGACGCGGCGCGGCCGACATGAAGACGGGGCTGGCGGCCATGGTGACGGCAACTGAGCGCTTCGTGGCCGAGCACCCCGATCACCGCGGTACCGTGGCCTTCCTGATCACCAGCGACGAGGAAGGTCCGTCCGTAGACGGTACCAAGCGAGTGGTCGAAACCCTGCGGGAACGCGGCGAGCGCATCGACTATTGCCTGGTGGGCGAACCCTCGAGCGAGCAGGCGGTCGGCGATACCATCAAGATCGGACGACGAGGCTCACTGTCGGGGCGCCTGACGGTGCACGGGGTTCAGGGGCACATCGCTTACCCACAGTTGGCGGAAAATCCGGTCCACACCTTCGCGCCCGCGCTGGCCGAGTTGGCCGGACGGGTCTGGGATCAGGGCAACGAGCATTTTCAGCCGACGACCTTCCAGGTCTCGAACCTCAACGCCGGCACCGGCGCGCCCAACGTGATCCCAGGCGAACTCAAAGCGCGCTTCAATCTTCGCTACTCGCCGGTTCAGACGCTGGACGGGCTCCGGCGCACCGTCGAGGAAGTGCTGAAACGACACCGGGTCCATTACACGATCGAGTGGTACGTCTCCGGTGAACCGTTCTATACACCACCGGGCCCCTTTTCCAACGCGGTCTGCGATGCGGTGCGTGCGCTGACCGGCCGCCAGCCGAAACTCTCCACCGGCGGTGGCACTTCCGACGGCCGGTTCATCGCCCCCATGGGCGCGCAGGTGGTGGAGCTCGGGGTCGTGAATGCCAGCATTCACAAGGTCAATGAATGCGTGCGGGTCGAGGATATCGACACGCTGCACGCGCTCTATCTGCAGACGCTGAAAAACCTGCTCAGCTGACTGCGCGCTTCGCGGGCCGGTTCACCCACAGCCCGTAAGCACCTAAGCCTGCCGCAGCCAGCAACACCCAGCCGGGCATCGATAGCCCCAGAAAAGACCAGGTGATCCGGGCGCACTCGCCGGAGCCGGTGAGCACTTTGCGGATCACGTCGGACAGCGCAAAGATCTGCATCATGTAAGAGAGTGTCGCGCCGCACGCCGGCACAGCGCCTTCGGGCAGGTGCTGGATCCACAGGTGCCGCGCCGAGACCCCCATCGTGATCAGCGCTGCGATCAGCAACAGCATTCCATAGACGCGCGCACCCCAGCTGCGCGGATTGTGAAGCGCGGCAAGTAAGAAAATCACGCCGATAGCGAACACGCCGACGCGCTGAAAGATGCACAGCGGACAGGGTTCGAGGCCGAGGGAAAACTGGGCGTAGTAGGCGAAACCGAGTAGCCCCGCGCAAGCCGCCAGGCCCAGAGCGTTCAGTCCACGGCGCATCAGCCGCGACGGATCGCCGACTCGGCCAGCTCACGCTCGACGTGATCGAGCGAGGTGTGGCGCACGTCCTTACCATGCACCATGTAGATCACGTACTCACAGATGTTCTTGGCATGATCGCCGATGCGCTCGAGGGATCTCACGACCCACATGATATCCAGCGTGCGACGGATGACACTGGAATCGCCGGTCATGTCAGCGATGCAGCGGCGCTGAATCGCTTCGTACTCTTCGTCGATCGCTCGATCCTTGCGGCAGGTCTCCAGCGCCGCTGTAGCGTCCAGCCGTGCGAACGCGTCGAGCGTATCGTGTACCAGCATCTGGACGCGCCGACCCAGATGCTTGACCTCGCGATACCGATCGGCCGGCCGTTCCGCGGTTGCCAGCCGTGCCGCGATCAACCCTACCTTCTCGCACTCATCGCCGATGCGTTCCAGATCGGTAATAGCCTTGATGGTGGCGACAATCATCCGCAGATCCCCGGCCGCAGGAGCACGCGTCGCCAGAATGCGGCTGCACTCCTCGTCGATCGACAGCTCCATGCCGTTGACCATGTAGTCATCGCTGGCGACCGCCCGACCCAATGAACTGTCGGCATCGATCAATGCCATCAGACTGCGGCTGAGCTGATCCTCGACGAACCCGCCCATCGCCAGTACCTTGCTTCGAACCCGCTCCAGGTCCTGGTTGTACCGCCGAGAGGTATGGTGGGAGATGTCAGCAGCTTCCATGGTGGCCTGAGTCATAACTCATCGCGAAAATACGCGAACTGTCCAGAATATAGCGCAATCGTTGGCCGACGCACGCGAAATAGATCGCACCTTTGTGCGCTGTCGCACACTTAGTTCACCGCCGCGAGCACCGGTACGTTCTGCAGCCTTTCCCGCGGGAAATGACAGGTGAATTTGCTGCCCCGCCCTTCTTCGCTTTCTATCGACAGATCCGCACCATGCCGTTGCAATACGTGCTTCACGATGGCGAGCCCCAGGCCCGAGCCGCCGGTTGCACGGCTGCGACCTGGATCGACCCGATAGAAACGCTCCGTCAGGCGCGGAATGTGGCTGGCGGCAATACCGATGCCGGTATCGGTCACAGAGAAATGCCCCCCTTTCTCATCCGTCCACCAGCGTATCTGCACCGAACCTTCGGGCGGCGTGTACTTGGCGGCGTTGTCTACCAGGTTGGAGAAGGCCGAGTGGACCTGTATCTCCTCACCCAGCAAGCGCGCGCTCGAATCGGCTTTCACCTGTACCAGCGTTGGATGCGGGCTGCGCGCCATGACATCCTGGCGCAGCTGCGCCATCAAGGCTGCCACGTCGATCGGATCACGCGGCGCGTCACTGTCTGAGGATTCCAGACGTGAAAGCTCCAGCAGATCCTGCACGATGCTGGTCATCCGCAGAGCCTGCCGGCGCATCTCCTGCAGCGGGCCGGCCAGCGTCGGGTCGATGTCCGAGTCCTGGGTCAGTGTCTCCAGATAGCCCGAGATCACCGTGAGCGGGGAACACAACTCGTGCGACGCGTTGGCGACGAAGTCCTTGCGCATCGCTTCCAGCCGATACTCTCGGGTCACATCGCGCACCAGCGTCAGCAATTGTCCATTGCCATAAGGCACGATCTGCAGCGACAGATACTGATCACCGCCGACCGCCGAACGCACGATCACCGGTCCGGAGTAGTTGCCATCCCTCAGGTAACGCACGAACTCGGGCTGGCGCACCAGGTTCTCGATGCGCAGGCCGAAATCGCTTTTGCCGCGAAATCCCAGCAGCCGAGCCGAGGTCCGGTTGAACCACAGGATTTCGGCCTGCGGATTGAGTACCACGACGCCGTCGGGCATCGCAGCGGTAGAGCGTCGCAGCTCGCGCAGCAGCCGCAACAAGCGCTGCTTGTGGAATTGTTTGCGTCGATAGAGACGCGCCACCATCGCAACCAGCTCACCCCAGGGCCCAGCCAGATCCGGTGCCAGCGCCATCTGATCGGCCCGCAGCCAG
>DATMRM010000299.1:0-9099 GCA_035566155.1 Steroidobacteraceae bacterium
CCAGGCAGCCGGCCATCTCCGCGGCCTGCTGCGCTTTGGTCCTGTCATCGAAGTCGATCGCGGAGAATGGCAGCAGCAACGGGCGCAGGGGCGTGAGCGTGGCTCCCGGCAGACTGGGATTGAGCAGCGCCAGCTGTCCGCTTGGGTGCTGCAGTCGGGCGCCGATCTGCCGCGTATTGCGATCGAACAGCTCGCGGTAGGCGCGATAGCTGAGCTGCTTTTCCTCGCGCAGTTCGAACAGCGCCAGCGCGACGGTGGCGAGCGCGAGCAACAGGAAGGCGCTGCGAAAGAACACCCGCAGCCGCAGCGGTACCTGATTGGGCCACCAACCGCTCACGCATCGACCCAGCGGAAACCGCGCATCGGCACGTTCTCGATCAGGTCGAACCTCGGGTCCAGTTCGCGAAACGCCTCGCGGATCGTGCTGATGTGCTTGCGCACGTTGTCGCGGTTGCGGCCGCTCTTGACGACCTGGAACAGCTCATCGTACGAGACGATGCGGCCGCGCTTCTGATAGAGAGCATCCAGGATGCGCTGCGAGGTCAGCGGCAGATTGATGCGCTGGCCACGCCACAGCGGCGAATTCTGTCGCAGCGGATCCAGCGACAGCTGATGCGTGGCGTTGGAGACGGAGGCAATCAGCGGCAGGGATGGATCCTGCATCGAGCGCAGCATGTCGAGGAATGTCTCGACGAATTCGTTCTCGTCAAAGTCGCTCTTCTGCAGATAGTCCCAGGCATCCAGCGCCTTCATGATGCTGCGATAGATTCCCGCTGGAAGCCCGGAAACCACCAGCACCGGGATCTTGCGGCGCTTGTTGATCGCATTGATGACCGCCACGCCGGCGTGACGTTCGCGTCCGAGTTCGATGTCGAGCACGACCAGGTCATAGGGTTCGCGATCGACGGCGGAGGTGGCCTCATCGCGCGTGTACCACTGATCGACCCGGATTCCGGAACGAGCGCTTTCTATCCAGCCTTTGATCTGGTTGCTGGTCGGTACGTCATCTTCGATGACCGCCACCCTTACCATCGCGCCTGTCTGCCTGGTTTGGTTGTGCCGCCACGATAGCAATGGGCAGCTGAACCGTAGCTGACTGGCCGTGAACGATCCTTCCGGCCGCGGAACGAAGAGGCCCCGCGACGGCATTGAGCGCTCCACCGGCGCCTTCCGATACTGGCGGCGACATCACAACAGGAGTGCTCTCATGACGGACCGGTTCACTGCCATCCTCGAGTTGCTGCGCGCGATGGGTGCGAGCATTTCTGCAGCCATGGCCACGGTCGGGGCCGGGCTCGGGCGGCTGCGCGTGCAGCTGTTGGTGCTGGCAGCGCTGGTACTGATCGCTTGGATGATCGTCAGGCATCCACCTTTTGCGTCCGTGCAGCGCGGAGAGATCGCGGTTCGCACCAATCTGCTGACCGGACAGGTCTCGCAGTTTCGGGAAGGCAGCCTGTGGGTGATTCCCGGATTGCAGCAGGTGCGCTATTTCCCAACGCGCGACCAGATCTATCGCCCCGCACAGAGCGCCAAGGCCAACGGTGAGGCACCGTTCCAGTCGGTGGAGGGATTGTCGCTCGGCGTGGATTTGACGGTGCGCTACGCGATCGATCCGGCGCGCATGGCCAGCATCGCGAAGACGCTGCCGGATGAGCTGGATGATGTCATTGAGCCGGCGGTCAAGGGGGTGGTCTACCCGCTGTTTGCCGGCTACACCGTGAAGGACATCTTCACCACCAGGCGCGCCGAGATACAAAAGGCGATCGAGGAGCAGCTTCGACCGAAGCTGGCTGCCGACGGCTTTCTGCTGCGCAGCGTGCAGATGGGAGAGGTCGATCTACCACGCGACTACCGGCTCGGCATGGAGAAGCTGCTGGCCGAAGAGCTCGAGAGCGAGAAGATGCGCTACACGCTGGAGCTCAAGGACAAGGAAGTCAAAGCGCGCGCACTGGAGGGCGAAGCCGACAAGGTTCGCCGGCAGAAGGCCGCGGAGGCGGCTGGCGAAGAGCAGGTCATCGCCGCCAAGGCACAGGAGGAGGCCATGAAGCACGTCCTGCCCTTCAAGCAGAAGCAGATCGAGCAGCGCCGTCTTGAGGCGGAGGCCGAAAAGGTGGCCCGCATCCGCTCGGCGGAAGGTACCGCGGATGCACGGCGCATCGAGGCCTCCGGTGAGGCCGATTCGCGTCAGAAGCTCGCGGACGCTGAAGTCTACCGGCTCGAAAAGATCAACCGGGCCACCAGTGAGCAGATGCAGCGCGAAGGTGCGCTGATCAGTCAGAACCCGCTGCTGATCCAGAAAACGATGGCGGACAAATTGTCCGACAAGGTGCAGGTGATCATTGCTGCGCCTCCGGCAGAGGGCGGTTTCATCGGTTCCAACCTATTAGGTGCCAAATGAGTGCGTTACTAGCTTCGGCGATGCTTGCCATCGTCACCCAGAACCAGGTTGCCCTGCGCGCCGCGCCGCGTGACAGCGCTCCACAACAGGCGATGCTCTGGCAGGGAGAGGCGCTTGATGTGCGCGACGCGCGCGGCGACTACCTGCTGGTATACGACCTGAAGCTCGAGCGCGAAGGCTACATACGATCCAATCAGGTGCGGCTGACGACCCTGAGGCCCGAAGAGGCCCCCGAGCTGCTGGCGGTGGTGCGATTCCTGCGCGACACCCCCGGCTCGGAGGCTTTGGGGATCAGTTATGCCGCGGCGTATCTGAAAGCGATTCCCGCTTCAGCAATGACCGCCGAGCCGCTGGATGCGCTGGGCAATATGGCACAACGTCTGGCGCAGCGCGCCTCCAGCGTGCAGTCAAAGAGCGCCCAGGCCACGATCTCGGCGCACCTGGAAGTGGTCTCGCAGATGGGTGTCACGATGACAGGGTTCGAGCGTGATGGCAGCGTGCAGATCTGCTACGACGGCGAGGTGTTCAGGAAGGTGCTGGCGATGTCGTCAGCCGATCCGGCAGAACTTGCGCGTGCGGCGCTCGGACTCACGCGCCACGAGTGCGTGGATCCCAACATGGGACCGATCGAGCGTTACCAGTTCGATCAGTGGCGAGCAGATGTGCTCGATCGCGTGCCGACCGATGAACTCATTCTGGGGCTGAAGAGCCGGGTGCTGATGCGGCGAGCGGGTGTGCTGGCTTCGTTGGCCTTCTGGCAAGCGCGCCGCGGCCTGAATCCACAGCTCGCCGCCGAACGCTCGATCGAGGATCTGGCCGGTGTCGACAAATCGGTGCTGGACGATGAAGGCTTGCGAGACTACGCCGAGGCCGCGGTGCGCGTCGGCGCTTCACGGCTGGCGGCACTGAAGATGGCGAATCGGGGCGGCAAGCTGGTGGTGCATACCTCGGCCGGCGCGCCGGGGGAGACCTGCGTATCGCTCTTCTACATGCAAAAGCAGGATGGCGAACCGCTGATCCGTCGCTGTACCTATGGGACTGTGTGGAGCAGCTCGATGAGCAGCAACGTGGAAGGCACGGCGTTGACGCTGGCGGTACAGCCGCTGGCGACCTGGCGCGAGCTGTGGGTGTTTCGCAAAACCGCGGACGGCTGGACGGCCAATGTGCTACCGCCGGATCTCAACGGGCCGGGGCTCGGCTACATCGAATCAGCCGGCTGGGACCCGGGCACGAAGCGATTGCTGCTGTGTCGCGAAGCCCTGGTGAGCGATCATCTGCTGCGACGGTTCGAGCTGGTGCGGCTCGACACGCTGGCGACGGTGCATCAGGCCTCGACCCCGGAATATCTCACCAACTTTGCGCGCTGGCAGGACCCGGTCTGGCGCAGTAACACCGTGGCGCTGCGCTGAAGCGTCAGGGATGACTGCGCCACCCTTGGCGCCAGGTGACGAACACGGCCGTCCAGACGCAGATGGTGCACCTCGTCCAGGCTGGCGAAGTCGATCGGTGCCACCTCGATGCCCGCGCCGAGCCAGCGCCCGGCGCGCATCCTCGGTGGCGGGGTCTTCGCCGATGATATCAATCTAGGGCAGCCCCAGAATCATGATCTTCGCGCTGCTGGGGACGGTCACCCATAAAGCCGAGGTCATCCCGTAGGCGACCGCAATGCGCTGCGAGCCGCCGGCGGAGTAACTGATGATCCCGCCAGCGATCGGGCCGCGCACTTTGAGGCTCCACAGCGGCTGACCGTTGCTGCTGTTCAGCGCATACAGATTCCCGCCGTGATCGCCCAGGAATACCAGTCCCCCGGCGGTGGGTGTCACACCGCTGAGCGTTGGATAGTTGGAGCGCGCGCGCCATTTCCATTCGCCGCTGTCAGCGTCGGTCGCATACACCCAGCCGCCCCACTGAGAAATCGGATCGGTCCGACCGAACGTCTCGTGTGAACCCGCCCCCATCCAGGCGCTACCCACGCCGACCGATTTGAGTTCGGCGTCAGTGGCTCGCGTCGCGCTGCCGCACCAGTCGGTCTCCGCGGTGAAGGTGAGGTTGGTGCGCGGATCGTAGGCGGCGCCGTTCCATTCACCGCCACCTCCGGCTCCCGGACAAAAATGAGTGTGCACGCGGGTGGAAAACTCAGTGTCCTGATTTTCGATACGGGTGACCGGCACGCGATAGCGCAGCTCGTTGCTGGCCGCATCGACGCCGTAGAGATAGCCGTTCTTGGGCGAAAAAGTCATCAGTCGTGCGCCGGCGCGCGTGTGGATGAGCGCGGGCGGATTGGACATGTCGTAGTCATGCCAGTCGCGCGGCTCCATCTGAAAGTGATTGACGTAGTCCCCGGTCTTTGCATCCAGTATCAGCACCGAGTCCACGTACAGGTCACTGCCTGCGCGAGCAGCGTCGACAAAGTCCGGACTCGGATTGCCGACCGGGATGTACAGCCAGCCGGTGGCCGGATCCAGGGTATACGAGGTCCAAGTTCCCCCGCCACTGATCGGCAGGCCCGGCGTATCGCGATTGTCCCAGCTCTGGAGCGCGCCGTCGGGAATCCTGCCGGCAGGCCCGAAACTCGGATCGCCCGCCTGTTTCGGCACCAGATAGGTCTCCCAGACAATGCGGCCGCTGTCGGCGGCGATTCCATACATGCGTCCCTTGATGCCTTTGGAGTCCCCGCCGCAGATGCCCGCGAACACCATGCCGTCCCAGGCAATCGGCGCTGAACAAATGTTGGTCCCGAGCTTGGGATCGGCCACCGAGGCTTGCCACAGTCGGTGGCCAGTGTGGCTGTCGTAGGCCAGTACGCGTCCGTCGAGCGTTCCCCGGAAAACACGTCCTTGTAGATAGGCCGCTCCGCGAGAGGCCAGTACCGGCGAGCGCGGGGTGTAGTTCTCGTGCACCCGCCAGTTCTGCCTGCAACTGGACGGATCGATCGAGAAGGTATCGAAAGCGCCGGTGGCGATCAGTGCGCCGTCCACCATGATCGGTCCGCTCTCAAAGCCCTCGTGGATCCCCGAGTCATAGACGCACAGCACGCGCAGCGATTTGATGTTCTGGCGGTTGATCTGATCAAGCGGGGAGAAGCGCTGCGAGGTCAGCGTCCGGTTATAGCTCGGCCATTCGTTGGGATCCGGGGTGTCAGTGGGCGCGGCGCCGAGCTCCGGCGCCGGGCTTCCGGGTCGCACTTCGACGCTCAGTGTGCCGGGCGGGTTGCTCAGGGTGCGAACGGTATTCGTGACCGCTCCCAGCAGTGTGAGCGGCGTCGGCATGATCAAGAGGCCAATGCCGGCAGTCACGCCGACCAGCAGCAAGGCCGCGAGCAGAATCCGACCCAGAGTTTTCATATCGCCTGTTCTTCAGCGAACTCGTTGAATGCCTCCATGATCGCATGCACGTCGGCCAGGGGATACGCAGCCGCGCGGCGATCGAGCTGGCGCGAACGCCGTTGAGAGAGTGTCGGATGACTTCGCGCCGCTCGGCATACCCCCTTCAAGCCCGACACACGGAACTGATGCATAATTGGCACACAGGGTGAGACGACCCCGTGAAGGTTGACCGAACATCAGGTTCTAGCAGCTGCCCTGAAGGCGGGCGTCGAAGCGCGGGCGTGGCGAAATCGGTAGACGCAGCAGACTTAAAATCTGCCGGCTTTACGGCCATGTGGGTTCGAGTCCCGCCGTCCGCACCAATGACTTAGCCGCGTTTCTGCACACTGTGCACTAACTCGATTTGCACCACGATTTGCACTAAAGATTTTCTCGGCGTACCGTCTGCGATTGCGCGTGCTGGGAATGCAGTAACGCGCGACACCGGAGAGGTGTTGGAAGCACCTCCCCGGCGTCTGGCCACAACGCAACAGAGGTGCAGTCATGGTTGCCAGAAAGTCTAAGCTCAAACCGATTCCAAACGCTGACGGCTCTGTCAGTTACGTCGCTCAAGTGCGCGTCAAAGGATTCCGGCCGGTCGCAAAGTCGTTTTGCTCGGCGGACTACGAGGGCGCTGCGGGGGCGGCCAAGAAGGCTGCAGAAGCGGATGCGATCCAATGGCGTGAGGAGACGATCGCCGAACTCAGGAAGCAAAGTCAGCAGGGCGCGGCACGTTCGGACATCAGCAAGCTGACGATCGCCGGTCTCAACAAGGAGTATCTGGCCGACCCAGTGACAGCGGCGAAGGCGTACTTCGGGGAACTCAAGCGGAACCTCTCCTGGTGGACGTCACACTATGGGACCGTTCGCGTGCTGGAGTTCGGTGTCGTTCACGGGCGAGGAGCGCGCGACAAGCTGATGGCTGGCCGGGGCCCGGCCACGGTCGATAGGTATCTTTCGGCGCAGAGAAGCGCGTGGAATTTTGGACGCAAATCCGGATTGGTTCCGAAGGATCGCGTGTGGCCCCCTGGTCTCATGTTGAGCGAACCAGATGCACGCGTACGCTACCTGGATGACGAAGAGCTGCCGGCGCTGCTCACGGCTGCCGAGCAGGCGGGGCCGGTGCTTCATGCCGCGATCCTGGCGTCGATCGCCTGCGGTATGCGAAAGGGTGAGCTGCTGCGATTGACCTGGGCGGATATTGATTTTGAGCGATCGTCCGTTCGAATCCTGATTACCAAGAATGGCCGTGCACGCAGCGTCTACCTTCCAACGGCAGCCGCTGCAGCACTCAAGAAGCTGAAAGCCTCAACTGTCGTCAGCACCACGCACGTGTTTCTCAACGGTGAGGGCAAGTCGCTTAACTGGAACGAACTCGACAAGCGCTGGCGGCCAGTGCGTACGGCCGCGAAGTTGGAAAATTTTCGTTGGCACGATCTGCGGCATTGCTGCGCTTCATTTCTGGCGCAATCGGGCGCTTCATTGCTTGAGATTGGCAGCGTGCTCGGGCACCGCAGTGCCGGCGTGACGTTGAAGTACAGTCATTTGATTGCAGGCCAAGCCGTCACTGGTCACGCGAAGCTTAATGAGAGATTAGGCGGCAAGACTGCATCGTGACCAAGCCTGCCAGGAGGAGGCGTCAGCAACACCTGCGGTTGCCGCATGTGGTGGATTCCACTCGGCTCGTGGAACCGTGGTTGCGGGTGGTGGACGATGCGTTTGGCACCGTGGAGCTTCGAGGCAGCCTGGAATCCTATCTGAAGCTATCGCAGGTGGAGAGACTCAAGCCGGGTGAATCACCACCCCTTGCCGTCATGACTATTGAGGACCACCGCTTGAAGTTTCCACCCATTGAGTATGAGCGGTACCAATCCGTCAAACTGCAGACCTTCGTTGATAGCCTCCTGCGTCGAGTGCTCGACGGCGAAGATCCGCGCACGGTCTTTGCCTTGGACAAGACAAAAAGGGGTCTGAAGGGGAACACTGCGCGCCAGATCGCAGCGACGGCCGAGGTTGCGCGTCTGGTCGCCGAAGGTTTCGATCGCGTGGAAATGACCGCATTGGTGGCGGAATTCTTCGGAACTACTCCGCGAACTGTCGAGCGGTGGTGCGCTGAGTGGGATGACCGCAAAGTCAACATTGCTGTATACGTTCGCGACCTCAAGACCGCGGGGCTTCTCTAGCGCCGCGACTCTCCGACACAAATCGCGCGGGTATTGTGTCGTGCACATTTCCGTGCGTGCTCATTAGATAGGAACACTCAATCTCTTGGAGTGTTCCCGTGGCAAGAATCCCCGTTCCTTCTGTTCCACATTCGTGGAAGCTCGATGACTGGCCGCGCGAAATTTATCCAGGTGCCGCCAGCAAGGGCCGATACGTAGTCCGCGCACACCGCACTGAGCTGATTGCCCGCGGTGCCCTGGTTCGCATCGGTCGGGACTTGGTCGTCATGGGTGGCCCCTATGCGTCATGGATGGCGCAACAGGGCGAGCGCGTGAAGGAGTATCAGATCGCTCCCAACGTGCGCCGCGCCAAAGCGGCGGCCTGATTCGGGAGAGTCGGACGCGACTGACCGCCAGTTTTCGAGGCGGACGGCCAGACGCTGACGACTCCAGACAGTGAGCCCGACACCCGCAGTGTATCCGCCGGCATGCATAGCGCAACCGGACGTTGACGACGCAAGCATCGCACTGGCGAGCGCCATGGACTGCTGGCGCGACGACGCTGCCGCCATCGAAGTGGCGTTGAATGCGCTTGCCGACTTGCGCGTACTCCTCGCTTATCTGCCGCTTTCGGCCGCCGCCGCCGCGATTGCCGATGACCGCATCGGTGAGGTCGAGCTGGCACTGCGTCGGTTCGAGTCACCACCGGGGCCGATCCGATGAGCGCCCCGGAGCTGCGGCCCTATCAGCTCGGCGGATTGGCATCGATAGATGCTGTGCGCGAACGGGGGACCAATTCCCTGGTGGCTGCCGCGCCGACCGGCAGCGGCAAGACCATCATCGCGGCCGAATACATCAGACGTCAGAACGATCAGGGCCGCCGTGTCCTGATGCTCGCACCGCGGCGCGAGCTGGTGCGCCAGACCGTGGAAAAGCTCGATCGCTTCGGCGTGGTGCCAGGAGTCCTGCTGGCCGGCGACCGTCGTCAGAACCTGTTCGCGATGACACAGGTCGCCAGCATCGACACCCTGCGATCACGTGTAAGGCGTCTAGTGTTTCCCGATCCGCACACCATCATCGTTGACGAAGCGCATTGCTACATCACGCGCGCACGCACCGCGCTGATAGCACGATGGCCGAACGCATTCGTTCTGGGACTGACTGCCACGCCCGA
>DATMRM010000300.1:0-8492 GCA_035566155.1 Steroidobacteraceae bacterium
CGCAAGACCATCCTGCTGGCCAAAGTGCAGGATGAGGCCGGTCACGGCCTGTACCTGTACTGCGCGGCCGAGACGCTCGGGCAGAGCCGCGATCAGATGCTCGCCGCGCTGCATTCCGGCAAAGCCAAGTACAGCTCGATCTTCAACTACCCGACGCTGAGCTGGGCCGACATGGGCACGATCGGCTGGCTGGTCGACGGCGCGGCGATCATGAACCAGGTGCCGATCTGCCGCTGCTCGTACGGGCCGTACGCCCGCGCGATGATCCGCATCTGCCGGGAAGAGAGTTTTCATCAGCGCCAGGGATACGAGGGGCTGCTGGTCATGATGCAGCAGGGGACCAAGGCCCAGCGCGCGATGGTGCAGAACGCGGTCGATCGCTGGTGGTGGCCGAGCGTGATGATGTTCGGTCCGCCGGATGCGCAGAGTGTGCACAGCGCGCAATCCATGCGCTGGGGCATCAAGCGCGTCTCGAACGATGAGCTGCGACAGAAGTTCGTGGACGCCAGCGTCGAGCAGGCGCGGGTGCTCGGTGTCACGCTGCCCGATCCGGCGATCCAGTGGAATGAAGCACGGGGGCACTACGATTTCGGCACGATCGACTGGAACGAATTCTGGCGGGTGATCGCCGGCCATGGTCCGTGCAATCGCGAGCGGCTGCGCGCGCGCGTCAAAGCCTGGGACGACGGTGCCTGGGTGCGCGAGGCGGCGCTCGCGTATGCGCGCAAGCACGCTGCCAGGAGTGAGATGGCATGAGTGATCCAAGTCAGGCGAACGAGTGGCCGCTGTGGGAAGTGTTTGTGCGCAGCAAATCGGGACTCGACCACAAGCACTGCGGCAGTCTGCATGCCGCGGATGCGAAGATGGCGATTCAGGCGGCACGCGATGTGTACACGCGCCGTCAGGAGGGCACCAGCGTGTGGGTGGTGCGCTCGGATCAGATCATCGCCAGTGATCCGGGTGATAAGTCGATGTACTTCGACCCGATGGTAGACAAGGTCTATCGTCACCCGACCTTCTACCAGTTGCCGCAATCCGTGGACCAGATGTGATGAACGAGCGGCCGTCATCGATTGAACCCGGGCGCTCGCCAGCCGTGCAGTACGTGCTGCGGCTGGGAGATGCCTGTCTGATCCTGGCGCAGCGCTTAGGGGAGTGGTGCGGCCACGCACCGGTCCTGGAAGAGGACATCGCGCTCACCAACACCGCACTCGACCTAATCGGTCAGGCGCGCGCCTTGCTGACGCACGCCGGGCAACTCAGTGCCGCTGAACGCGGTGGCGCTGCGCTCGATGAGGATCAGCTCGCGTTTCTGCGCGAAGAGCGCGACTACCTCAATCCCACGCTGGTGGAGTTGCCGCGTGGGGACTTCGCCTTGACCACGCTGCGCAATGCGATGGTTGCGACGTGGCTGCAGCTGCTGTGGCAGCGCTTGGGCGCATCGAGCGACGCCGAGCTGGCGGGCATCGCGGCGAAAGCTGTCAAGGAGGCGCGCTATCACCAGCGCCACGCCGCGGACTGGGTGGTGCGGCTGGGAGATGGCACCGAGGAATCGAAGCGTCGCCTGGCCGACGCGCTGCAGGAGCTGTGGCCTTACAGCGCGGAGCTGTTTGAAACCGATGCCGTGGACGAGTATGCGGCGGCAACGGGCTTAGGTCCGCGCTGGTCGGACCTGCGTCAAGAGTGGCTCTCACAGATGAGTGCGCTGCTCACGGAAGCCGGACTTGCGATTCCGGCGGACGTACCGTTTCGCAGCACCGGTCGCACCGGTCGCACCGGTCAACACAGCGAGCATCTGGGATACTTGCTCACCGATCTGCAGTATCTGCAGCGCGCCTATCCGGGAGGGGTGTGGTGAGCGCGATCGGCATCACGCACTCGTCGCGCGTCGAGCGTGCCTGGCGCGTGCTGCAGCAGGTGCTCGACCCGGAGGTACCGGCGCTGTCGGTGTGCGAGCTCGGCATCGTGCGCGAGGTGCTCGATCACGGGCAGTCACTCGAGATTGTAGTGACGCCGACCTATTCGGGCTGCCCGGCCACCGAGGTCATCGAACAGCGGATTCTGGAGGCGATCCGGGCCGCAGGCTTGGGTCCGGCTCGCCTAAGACTGCAGCGCGCGCCCGCCTGGAGCAGCGACTGGATCAGTGCCGAGGGCCGCCGCAAATTGCACGATTACGGGATCGCCCCGCCAGGCCCGGCCGCGACGCAAGCCGAAGCGGTGGTATCCGTGGGCAGCATTCGCCGCCGCGGCGCAGCGCCGCACGTTGCCTGCCCGCGGTGCGCCAGCACCCAGACCACGCTGGTGTCAGGGTTTGGTTCGACCGCGTGCAAGGCTTTGTTTCGGTGTCTGGCCTGTCTGGAACCGTTTGAATACTTCAAGCCGATCTAGCCTCATGAGTGTGCTGTTTCACCCGCTGCGCGTGCGTTCGGTCGAAGCCGATACCCCCGAGGCCGTGGTGGTGTGCTTCGAGGTGCCGCAGGAGCTGCGCGCGACCTTCGGTTTCATTCAGGGCCAGTACCTGACGCTGCGCAAGCGCATCGATGGACAGGACCTGCGTCGTTCGTATTCGATCTGCGCCGGGCTTGACGAAGGTGAGCTGCGGGTTGGGGTGCGCCGCGTGCAGGGCGGCACCTTCTCGAACTGGATCAACACCCGCCTGAAGGCGGGCGATACCCTTCAGGTAATGGCGCCGCAGGGGCGCTTCTTCGTGCCGCTGGATCCGGCGACGCATCGCCACTACGTGGGTATCGCCGGTGGCAGCGGCATCACGCCGATTCTGTCGATCATGAAAACGGTGCTGGCGCGCGAGCCGCACAGTGAGTTCACGCTCATTTACGGCAACCGAGCGCTGCGCTCGACGATGTTCAAGGAGGAGGTGGATGATCTGAAGAATCGCTACCTCTCGCGGCTGGCCGTGCACCACGTGTTCTCCGACGAGCACGCGGACTCGCCCCTGAATGGCGGCATTCTGAACCGCGAGAAAATCACCGAGTTCCTGCAGCAGGTGATCGCCCCGTCCGTTATCGATCACGCCTTCATCTGCGGTCCGTTTCAGATGAACGATGAAGCGCAGGCCGCATTGCTCGCGGTGGGAGTCGCGGAGGATCGCATCCACATCGAGCGCTTCGGACTGGCGCCCCAGACCGACAGCGCAGTCGGTGCAGTGGTGCATCAGCCGAGCCCCGATGATGCGGAGCGCTCGCGCGTCACGATCATTCGGGATGGCATCCGGCGTGAGTTCGAATTTCTTCAAGGTCAGCCGAGCATTCTGGACAGCGCCTCGGCCGCCGGCATCGAGGTGCCGTTCTCCTGTACCTCCGGAGTCTGTGGCACCTGTCGCGCCAGGCTCATGGAGGGCCAGGTGCGCATGGAGCGCTGTTACGCGCTCGACAAGGCCCAAGTGGCGGAAGGATTCGTCCTCACCTGCCAGTCGCATCCGCTGACCGAGCGCGTGGTGCTGTCATTCGATGAACGCTGACAGGATGCATTGATGGCACGCACCCGTGACGCCGGCTATGAGGATCAGAGGCGGATGATTCTGGCGCACGCGGCCCATCTGTTCGCGCGTCAGGGTTATGCCGCGACCTCGATGAACGAAGTGGCCGATGCCTGCGGACTGGCGAAGGCCAGCCTCTATCACTACTACCGCGACAAATACAGTCTGCTCAACAGCATCGCCGATACCCATGTGTCGCGGCTGCGCGCGGTCGTGGCCGAAGTCGGCGAATCAGGGCTCGCCCCCCGGCAGGAACTGCGCGAGCTGATCCGCCGCTTCCTTGCCGAATACTCGGATGCGAAGGATGCGCACCGGGTGCTCACCGAGGACGTGCGGTTTCTGGCAGCTGCCGACCGCGCGCGGGTCCTGGGCAAGGAGCGTGAAGTGGTCGCAGGCTTTGCGAACGCGATCGCACGCGTGCGCCCGCAGCTGCGGCGCGCAGCGCTGGTCAAACCGCTGACCATGCTGCTGTTCGGCATGATCAACTGGATGTTCACGTGGATGAATGCGGAGGGTCCGCTCGACTATGACGCGATGGCCCCGGTGGTCGCGGATCTGTTCCTGGGCGGTGTGGGCGCGGTCAAACTCACGCGCGACGTCGCGACGTCGATAGGATAGGAGCATGACGAATACTCTGCAGAGCTACATCGGCGGCCGCTGGTTCGGTCGCGAGGGCAACGAGACCCTGCGCAGCGCGGTGAACGGCCGCCCGGTCTCGATGACGCATCGGGAGAGGATCGATTTTGCTGAAGTGGTCCACCACGCGCGCAGCGTGGGCCTGCCGGGGCTGCTGGCGCTCGACTTTCAGCAGCGCGCGGCACGTCTGAAGGCGCTGGCGAAGTTCCTCGGCGATCACAAGGAAGAGCTCTATGGCCTGTCCACCCAGACCGGTGCCACGCGCGCGGACAGCGCCATCGATCTGGAGGGCGGTATCGGCACGCTGCACGCCTATGCCAGCGTCGGCAGCAATGAGCTGCCCTCGGGCAATCTGCTGCACGAGGGCCCGGCGATGATGCTCGGCAAGAAGGGCGGGTTCGCCGGCACTCACATTCTGGTGCCGCGCCGTGGCGTCGCGGTTCACATCAATGCGTTCAATTTCCCGGTGTGGGGACTGCTGGAGAAGTTTGCACCGAGCTTTCTGGCGGCGATGCCATGCATCGTGAAGCCGGCGACCTCCACCAGTTATCTCACCGAGCGACTGGTGCGGCTGATGCAGAACAGCGCTGTGCTGCCGGAAGGCAGCCTGCAGCTGGTGATCGGTCCGATCGGCGATCTGTTCGAGCGGCTGGAAGGCTGTGATGTGGTGAGCTTTACCGGTTCGGCCGACACGGCGGCGCGGCTGCGCGTGCACCCGAACCTGATCCGCCACAGCATCCCATTCAATGCCGAAGCCGACTCGCTCAACTGCGCGATCCTGGCGCCGGATGTGACGCCGGACGATCAGGAGTTCGAGCTGTACCTGAACGAGATCGTGCGCGAGATGACCGCGAAGGCCGGACAGAAATGCACCGCGATCCGGCGCGCGCTCGTGCCGCGCGCACAGCTGGAGGCGGTGGCCTTGCGCCTGAAGCAACGCCTCGCCGCGATCGTCATCGGCGACCCGGCGAGCGAAGACGTGCGCATGGGGGCACTGGCCTCGGTCGCGCAGCAGCGCTCGGTGGCACAACAGGTCGAGGCGCTGCTGAAAGAATCGGAACTCATCTTCGGCTCGCGCGACGGTTTCGATCCGCAGGGCGAGGGGGTGCGCGAGGGGGCCTTCTTTGCGCCCACGCTGCTGCTCTGTCGTGATCCGATTCGCGCGAGCGGCGTGCATGAGGTGGAAGCCTTCGGTCCGGTGACCTCGCTTCTGCCCTATGAAGGCATCGATGAAGCGCTCGCGCTGGCGGTGCGCGCTCGCGGCAGTCTGGTCGGCACCCTGGTCACCCATGATGCGGCCACCGCCGCGCGCGCCATACCGATCTTCGCCGCCTGGCACGGACGCTTGCTGATACTGGATCGCGAGGCGGGTGCTGAGTCCACGGGCCATGGCTCACCGCTCCCGTCGCTCAAGCACGGCGGTCCGGGCCGTGCCGGTGGCGGTGAGGAGCTCGGGGGACTGCGCGCGGTGACACATTATCTGCAGCGCTGCGCGGTGCAGGGATCACCGAGCATGCTGACGGCCGTTACCGGCGAATACGTGCGTGGCGGGGCGGTGAAGGAAAGCGAGGTGCATCCCTTCCGGCGCCACTTCGAGGAGCTGCAGATCGGTGAGTCGCTGCTCACACACCGGCGCACCGTGGGCGAATCCGACATCAGCGCGTTTGGCGGAATCTCCGGGGATTATTTTTACATGCACTTCGATGAGATCGCGGCCCGCGACAGCGCATTCGGCCAGCGCATTGCGCACGGCTATTTCGTGCTGTCGGCGGCGGCTGGTCTATTCGTATCGCCCGCGCCCGGTCCGGTGCTGGCGAACTATGGACTCGACACGCTGCGCTTCGTGAAGCCGGTGGGCATCGGCGATACCATCCGCGCGCGCCTGACCTGCAAGCGCAAGATCGACCGCCAGCGCAAGGATGCCAAAGGCATCGGGCAGGGCGTGGTCGCGTGGGATGTGCAGGTCACCAATCAGAATGATGAGCTGGTGGCCTCCTACGACATCCTCACGCTGGTGGCCAAGCGCGGCTAAGCCTTGTCCTTCAGGTCCGCGCAACGGCTCGCGGGCTGTTGAGGACGCTGGCGGCCATGATTGCTCCGTGCTCGGTGAAGGCGTAAGGCGCGAATCTGGGGTCACGGTACTTTTGCGTACCGGTCGCAAATTTGCGACCGGTTCAGCGCTCCGATCTGAGCTCTAGTGAGCCGGAACATGAAGTCTTCCGGGAAGCGCTCGCGGTTGCGAGACGCGATTTTCCTCTAGGTCAGCGGGACCGCCGCGGCATCCAGCGCCGCGTGACCGGCTTCCTGCTTGCGAATGTCACGCTCGACCGTGCGCGAGGCTGCAAACAGTACCCCGGCGGCAAGCAGCGCAAAGATCGGGATGACGTACATCGCGTTGTGCAGGCCGGTGGCCCTGAAAGCTTCGGCCATGCTGGTGGCTCCGGCCTGCCGCATGGCCTCGTGGGCAAAGTGATCGCTCAGCATCCCTAGGCCGGCCGGGCCCAAGCTCGCGCCCAGCAGGTACATCGCGCAGAAGTACATCGCGACCGCAATGCCGCGCAGTTGCGGCTCGATCACGTCCTGGATCGCGGCGTAGACCGTCGCGTAGTAGACGTACATGGTCGCGCTGCCCAGGCTCATCAGGATCACGAACGCGACCACGGATCCCTTGGGCTGATCGACTGCGAAGAAGATACACGGCGCCGCGATGGTCATCGCGCACGCCGCCAGCAGCAGTCGGCCGTTGCGGCGCTTGGCGCTCATCTTGTCGCCCAGATAGCCGCCGACCAGCAGGCCCACCGCCCCGACCAGGCCGGAAGAGACCGATGCCGTCATGTTGGCATTGAACAGGCTCAGCGCGTGGTAGCGCTGCAGGAACGGCGCGGAGAAGCCGCCGATCGCGTACATGTTGAAGTTGTGCAGGATGCCGGAAGCAATGATCCACCACATCGTCGGCAGGCTCAGGATCTTCCAGGGCGACATGCTCGGTGCGGAAACCGTGGCGCTCGCGGCCTTGCGCGCCGGATCGAGCGCGCCGCGGATCGGCTCGTGCAGGAACAGTGCGGCGAGTGCCAGCAGCAGTCCGGGGATGATCGCGAACTTGAATACCATGCGCCAGCCGTAATGTGGCGCGATGAATGCAACGCTCATGTAGGCGAGGAACAAGCCCAGCGGCAGTCCCATCATGAAGATGCCCATGGCGCGTGCGCGCTGCACCGGCGGGAATAGATCGCCGATCAATGATTGACCGGCCGGTGCGCAGACGGCTTCACCGACGCCGACGCCCAGACGGCAGACAAACATCTGCGTGAAGTTCTGCACGAAGCCGGACGCTGCGGTGAGCAGGCTCCAAACACCGGTGCCGAGGGCGATCAGGCGCGTGCGTGACCATTTGTCGCTGAGGCGACCCACCGGCAGGCCGACGATGGCATACATGATCGTGAACACGGTTCCAAGCGTCCCGAGTCCGGTGTCGCTGAGATGGAACTCTTTGCGGATCGGCTCGCCGAGTGAGCCGAGCAGCTGGCGATCGAAGAAGTTGAGTAGGTTGATGGCGAATAGGATGAACAGAGCGATCCAGGCGCGCGCGGACTTGCTCATGGTAGTGGTCGATCCCCGAAAGTGATGAGCGGCCGCGCGTAGCTGCTGTAATATTCTACGAAATCAGCCTCTGAGCCCGATAATCTCCCGGCGCGCGCAAGCAAGTCAAGGTGACGGATTTTGTTCAACGCCGCCGCTAGTAGAGGTTCAGTCTACCGGGCGGCTGGTATTGTTACCAACTGTAATGACCGCTTGGGTTAGACTTCGGCGCACTGTGAGCAATTCAGACTTCCCGCGCGTTCCGCATCCGTTTATCAACGATTTAGGGGTGGAGTTTCTGGACTCCGGCGCTGGCCGCAGCCGGGTTGCCCTGCAGCTCACCCAGCGGCATCTGAATAGCTGGAGCGTGGCGCACGGCGGCGTCATCATGACGCTGCTCGACGTCGCGATGGCGATCGCGGGCCGCAGCCTTGACACCCATGCCGGTGGCGGTGTCACGGTGGAAATGAAGGTCAGTTTCCTGCAACCGGCCATCGAAAGTTCACGTCTGATTGCGACCGGCCATGCGTTTCATCAGTCAAAGACCATGGCGTTCTGCGAGGGCGAGATCCACGATGCGCAAGGGCGCCTGATCGCCAAGTCGCTCGGGACGTTCAAATACATCCGCAAGCGACCCACGGATCAACCTGCCGACGGCTGAGCATTCTTGCTAGCATTCAGTGAAACGCCAGCCGATTGGCCGGGCAGCTGACAGGGGAATCCACATGCGTCCGATCCTGCACCACTATCCGACTTCACCCTTCGCCGAGAAGGCCCGCAC
>DATMRM010000301.1:0-5491 GCA_035566155.1 Steroidobacteraceae bacterium
AGATAGATCATGCCGCTGGTACCCAGCGTCTCGGCCAGCGCGTGCTGCAGCGAACTCCCGTTCAGCCGGCGGCGGCGCGCGCACAGCAGCAGCGCGCCGAGGACTCCCACGGAGGCCGCTTCCGGCGGAGTGAACCATCCGAGCGCGATTCCACCGATGACCAGCAGCACCAGCAAGCCGAGATCGGTGACTCGAAACAGCGCCTTGCGTCGCTGGCTCCAGTCCGCGCGCGGCGTGGCCGGAGCAAGCGTCGGTCGCAGCAGGCACAGCAGCACGATGACCAGGCAGTAGAGCAGCAGTTGCGTCAGCGCCGGCACAATGGCGGCGATGAACAGCCGACCGATCGACTGCTCGGCGACGATTCCGAACACGATCAGTGCCCCGGATGGTGGCACCATCTGTCCGAGTGTGCCCCCGGCGGCGACAGCACCGGTTGCGAGCGCGCTCGAATAGCCCCGCTGTCGCATCTCCGGCAATGCCACCAGACCGACGGTCGCCGCGGTCGCCAGACTCGAGCCACTGATGGAACCGAAACCCGCGCACGCACCGACCGCTGCCAGCGCGAGCCCGCCTTTGCGGTGTCCGACCAGATTGGCGGCGGCATCGAAGAAATCGCGGCTGGCATTGGCGGCGAAGCACAGATGCGCCATCAGCAGAAACAACGGCAGCACGCCCAGTTCATAGCGCGAGAGCGTCTCGAACAGAATGACGCCGGATTTGATGAGCGCCGGTTCCAACCCCAGCAGCAGACTCAGGCCCCCGAATCCCACCAGCCCGAGTGCGACCCCGATCGGCACACCGCTCGCCAGCAGCAGCAACAGCACGCCCACTCCGATCACACCGACAATGGGCGAGCCAATCATGATTGGTCGGGACGGATCATCCGGCGCGACACGATCAGCGCCGCCAGCAGCACCCCCACGACACACAGCACTCGCAGCGGCGCGAAGGGGATATGCAGCACGTCGCTGTCCTCGTGGGCGTGCCACAGATCCGATGTGATCCAGAGCTGGCCTGCCGCCAACAGCAGAAAGAACAGCACGCTCATCAGTGCATTCAGCCGGAGCATCCAGCCTCGCATGACGGCGGGCACGCGATCGAGCACGAGGCGCGCGGAGGCATGACGGTTGACGGCCGTGGCCGCGACCAGGCCGGCGGTGGAGGCCAGCAGGATGGCCGCCTGCACCAGTTCCAGCGAGCCCGGAAACGGCGGACCGATGTGCCGGCCGAGCACCGCCGCGGCATCGACCCCGGTCACGATCAGCAGCGCGGCCGCGCCAGTCCAGAACAGCGGACCACGCGAAGCCATCATGACACGACGATCCTATCCTCGCGCACGCTCATCGACAGCGACGGCAGTCCGGCCTCCTGCGTAATACGGCTGACATAGTCCATCACGCTCTGACGAAAGTCATTTCCCGCCAGCACCGGCCGCCCGGGGGGCTCGACGAACACGGGATTGAAGGCGGCTTCGACGCGTCCATCGGCGCTGCATCGCACGCGCGCGAGCAGCGCGTGAATCGCCTCCGGGTGAAACGGCGCGAGCGTGTAGGCGGGATCGGGCTCGAACCCGAACAACTCGCGGCGTCGTTGAACCCAGGCCGCGCGCGCGGGATCCGACTGGTCGGGTCCGAGCGCCCGGGTGACGACGCAGCCGTTGCCCAGCCCGTGGAATATCGGGCGCTCGCGATAGAATTCGATACCGCGCAGGATGTGTGCGTGGTGACCTACCACCAGCGTCGCGCCGGCATCGATCGCGGCGTGAGCGACCTGTCGTTCGTACGGAGCCAGCCTGGCACGGGTATGCACGATGCCCTTGTGCAGGGCGACGACCACCCAGTCATGATCCGACCTCGCCTGCCGGATATCCTGCTGCATGGCCTGAAGCGAGCGTGCATCCGGCTGCGTCAGCGCGGCGGACGGGGTGATGCGCCCGCCAGCGCGCTCATTGATGCGCACATAGGCGCAGCCCGCGCGATCCTCGCTCGCCCAGGCCTCCTCCGGTCCCACACAGTTATAGCTGAGCAGTGCGAGCGTGCGCTCAGCGATCTGAATGTGCGCGGGCGCGCGCGCCAGGGTCAGGTTGGCTCCGGCCCCGCAGTGCCGGATGCCCAGCTGCTCCAGCCGGCCGATGGTATCGGCGATACCTGCTGCGCCGCAGTCGGCAATGTGGTTGCCCGCCAGGGTCAGTGCGCTGAAACCGGCTGCCTTCAGCGCATCCAGATTGCGCGGATCGGCCCCGGGAGCCGGCACGTCGGTGTGCAGCACGCTTGGACCGCGGGTATGCGGCACTTCCAGATGTCCGATGCTCACCGCGGCCGCCCGCGTTGCGGCAGCGATACCGGAAAGCCAATAGTCCGCATCCGGCACGTCCAGTACCAGATCCCCCGTGAATAACAGGTCGCACGCGTCCATCGGCGCCGCTCAGTATATAATCGTTGAGAACCTCATCCAATTAATTTGGTGCTGATCGGCGGCGAATCGCCAGGTGGCATAATAATAGTTGACGAGTTCAACCAATGGGTGAGGGCCGGCGGCAGCGCCTTTAGGGATGGATGCGCCGCAGGTAGGCGAACAGCTGTGTCAGCTCCTCGGATGAGAATAGCCGGGTGAAGCGTGCCTCGTGCTCGATCATGGTCTGCTCGAGCCGCCGCAGCTCGCGCTGTCCGAGCGCCGTCAGATAGATGCCCTGGCGGCGGCGATCCACCGTGGACTGCTTTCGAACCGCCCACTTCTGGCGTTGTAGCTGATCGACCAGACCGACGATGGTGGCTTTGTCCACGTCGAGCTGATTGGCGAGTTCGATCTGCGCGATTCCAGGGTTGGAATCGACCAGTACCATCATGCTGAATTCGGCCGGGCGCACCTTGACTTCGCCGAGCGAGCGCGCGAGGTCGCGCCACAGCGCGATCTGGGCCCGACGAACGTTGTAGCCCAGCAGATTGGGCAGCATCCCGACGTTGATAGGTACCGGGGCTATGGCGAGTGCCTGTTTGCGTCTGCGCGGCGAGGGCTTCAAGGCCTGCTCTCGCGGCATCTTTGCTCCGGCCATAACATTGCGGGTCAACCTCGGCGGCAGTGTACCGCAACGCCCGCCGACTATCGAAGGCGGCTGACGGCCCAGCAGGATGTCATGGGTCGGTATTCACCGCTTTGCGATCCAGCTCGCCATCTTCTCCAGCGCCAGCGGTGAGAGGGTTTCTTCGATGCGTGCATATTCGCTGGGCGAGCCGGTTGTGGCGGTCTGGAACAGATGATTGAGTCCGGGCAGCTCGTCGATTTGCGCATGCGTGTTGCCGGCGGCCTGCAGAGCCTGGCGAATTGCCGGAAGATTCTGGTCGGGCAATACCTGCCGGTCGAGCGATCCGTTGATGGCGAGCACCGGACAGCTGACGTGGCGTAGCGCGCTGGCCGGATCATAGGTGAGAAAATAGCGATACCAGGGGGACGTGATCGCCTTGAGTTGCATGCCGATCTGCGCCTCGGGGATCTCGCCCGCCACTTTTTCGCGCAGCTGCTTTTCCAGGACGGCTTCGTCCTTTTCGGTTTCGACCAGTTTCAGGATGTCGCGTTCCTTGGCGGCCGCCTTCGCGGCCTCTTCGGCGCTCTTGCCGCCGGCCAGCGCAATTGCCTCCACCTGCGCCGGAATGACCTGGTCGCCGGGGACACCGGTGCCTGCCATCATCACGATGAAGGCGACGTCTTTGCGGCGCGCGGCGATCATGGGGGCAATCGTGCCGCCCTCGCTGTGTCCGATCAGTCCGATCTTATGAGGGTTAACCTCAACGCGCGTTTTCAGGTAGGCGATGCCGGCCTCGGCGTCCGTGGCGAAATCAGCGGTCGTTGCTGTGGAGAAAGTGCCGCTGGATTTTCCTACGCCACGATCATCGGCGCGCAGCACCGCGATGCCGTGCCGCGTCAGGTAATCGGACAGGATCAGAAACGGCTTGTGGCCCAGCAAGCTCTCATCGCGGTCCTGCGGGCCGGATCCGCTGATGAGCAGCACGGCGGTAAACGGACCCTTGCCCTGCGGGATCGTGAGCGTTGCGGCCAGCGTGACGTTCTGCGCCTTGTTCTCGTACGTGAGCTCTTCCTCGTGATACGGATACGGCCTGACGGGAACCTGTGGGTGCTTGATGACGAGGGCGCTCTTATCCGTGACGCGCGTCAGCGTGAGCGGCAGCTCCAGACCTTGCGACCACTGGCCTGAGATGCTGTTGCCATCGGCCGAAACCGTACCGTCATAGCTACCGCGAACGGCTGCGACGTCCAGGTGAAGACTGGAATTCTTCAGTGTCGTGGAGGCGACCGGAATCGCGTTGGCACCCTGGTCGAGGCTATCGAGCGTGGACTGCAGGTTGCCGTCGGCCCCCTGAGTGATGTGCAGTACCAGTCGCAGCTTGCCGGCACCGGTGTCGAGGGATCCTTGCCAGTCCCCGGCGATCTGCTGCGCGCTGGCGAGACTCGCGGTCGCCATGAGGCAGAAGAGGGTCGTGGCCAGGGTGAGAACGCGTTTCATGGGCTTGCCTCAAGAAGCTTCAAAAGCTTCAAAAGCGTGGAAGTACGCCGACTTCGGCAATCTTGCCGTCGGCATTCACGCTAATGATCCATTGCGACTGTTGGCCACCCTCGTGGGTGACCACGTACATGTCCATACCCTGGGGGGAGACGCCTTTGAACTCGACCGAGGCGATCGGGCCGAGTCTGGCGAATTGGCCCTGGAACAACGGCAATTGCCGGCGCGTCACGGACTGGATCAGGGGTGCCATCTCATCGTAGTCGGGCGTACCACTCTCGAGCCCCTGAATGTATTTGCGCAGCGCCGCTTCGGATCCCTGCTGCGGCTGCTGGGCCGCGGATCGCGCCTCCAGTTGCTGCGCGAGGCGGCTGGCAGCGGCCTCATCCACGCGCAGCACCACCACGTCCTCACCGGCTTGATGAATGCTCGCGCTCATCGACGGCCCGGTCCCGGTGCTGTCGAACGTCATCTGAATATCCGCGATCTTCCAGAAGAACTTACTGGCGGTCTCCGGATAGACCGGCAGCTTGGGCTGACCGCTGACCTGCACGCTCAACTGCGCGCCGTCGCGCGTCACGCTCAGCAGGCGCTGACCGAGTTGATAGTTGCCGACGTAGCGATCGAGCGTCGTGGCATCGACGCTGATCTGCTGCTGACTGGCCGGAGCTTCCGGCGCCGTGACCTGGGTGGCGGCGGCTGCGACGCTCAGGGCGAGTATTGAGGCGAGCGCGAACCCGTAGGTCCAGCGCCTGTGAGTGCGTGCGGTCATGACCTCTATCCTCCGTTCCAACAATGTGCGCGACTCGGCCATCGCGGCCACAGCGCCGATGAAGGCACTGCGTTGCTGACCCACTGCAATCAGGGCCTCACCGTAGGCCTGCAAGTCATGTCCGGCGTCCAGAACACGGGCGTCACAGTCCACCTCCAGCGCATGTCGCAGCCGATAGAGCTGCCACCAGAGCGGGACGTTCC
>DATMRM010000302.1:0-2345 GCA_035566155.1 Steroidobacteraceae bacterium
CTCCGAAGTGATCGGCCAGCCCATCGTGCGACTGCTACCGGAGCTGCCGCTGCACGGTTCGGTCGAACAGGGATTGCGCGCGCTGGCCTCGCGGGTGGACAAGGATCGCGGCGATCTGCGTCCGCGCGAATTCAGTGCCCGCCACAAGGACGGTCACCAGTTCCCCGCTGAGCTGGTCGCCAGCAAGGTACGCATCGAGCATCGCGAAGTGTTCGTGATCTGTCTGCGTGACACCAGCGAACGCGTGTTCGCGGAACAGGCTCTGCGTGACAGCGAAGCGCGCTATCGCACGCTGGTGGAAAGCGCGCCCGAGCTGATCGTGCTGATCGACCGGGAGACCGGGCATTTCGTGGATGCCAACGAGAATGCACTACGCTTTTTTGGCGTCAGCCGTGAGAAGTTGCCGGACCTGAGGCCGAAGGATTTTTCGGTCGTCATGCAGGCGCGAGGCATGGATGCCTCGCAGCTGTTCACGGCGCGCTGCGAGCGTGCGGCCGCGGGCGAGCCGCAGGTCTTCGAATGGCTGTATCACGACTCACAGGGTGATGAGGTCGAGACCGAAGTGCGGTTGATGGCGTTGCCGGGCGCGAGCGGGCTGCTGCGCGCGAGCATCACTGATGTGACCGCACGCCGACGCGCGGAAAAAATTACCGCCGGCGAGCGCAACGTCTTCGAGCGCATCGCGGCGGACGAAGGGCTGGCGGAAGTACTCGACTCGATCGTCGAGCTGATCGAGTCGATCAATGGCAGCTTCACTGCCGCGATCAGCCGTTTGGGTCCTGAAGGCCAGAGTTTCGTCGAGGTGGTCGGCCGACGTCTGCCCGCCCGCTGGCGTGCGGTCGAAGAGCGCATGCCGATCGACATCCGCAACGGCTCGAGCGCGGCAGCGGTTTATCTGGGACGTCCGGTGCTCGTCGGTGACATCGAGATCGACGCGTTCTGGCAGCGCCGGCGTGAGCTTGCGCTCGAGGCGGGGTTCCGCGCTTCCTGGGCGGTTCCCATCAAGTCGGCTGCCGGTCGCGTGCTTGGCTCGGTCACGGTGTTTCGGCCGGTGGTGGGCACGCCGTCGCCGCGCGATCTGGATCTGATGGTGCACGCGGCCCGTCTTGCCGGCGTGGCGATCGAGCGGCGACGCAGTGAAGCGGCACTGCGTGCCAGTGAAGCGAAATTCCGGCGCCTGTACGAGCGTGTGCTGGAAGGCGTGTATCAGTGCGCTCCCGACGGGCGCATTCTGGAGGTTAACCCGGCATTGGTGAAGATGCTCGGCTACGGCAGCGCCGAGGAGATCTACGCGCTGCCGGGGATCGCGATGCTCTATCGCAACCCTTCGGAACGTGCCGAATTCGAACGAGCGCTGGAGAGTCACGGCGAGATTCACAACGCCGAGTTCGTGCTGCGCTGTCGGGATGGCTCGCAGGTGGTAGTGCTGGAAAGCGCCCGCGTGGTGCGCGACGATGAGGGCCGCATCGCCGCCTACGACGGTACGGTCGCCAACATCACCGCGCGCAAGCGCGCCGAGCAGGCGATGTTCGCCGAGAAAGAGCGCGCGCAGGTGACGCTGCAATCGATCGGTGATGCCGTGATCACGACCGATCGGGAAGGCCGTATCGACTATATGAACCCGGTCGCCGAACAGCTCTCGGGCTGGCGCTCGGATGAAGCGCGCGGTGAGAAGCTCGGCACCGTGCTGCGACTGCTGGATCAGCTCACACACAGCGAGCTCGAGAATCCGCTGGTGCGCTGCCTGCGAGAGGGCCAGCTGGTGCATTTTGCCGAGCACAGCGTGCTGCAGAATCGCCTCGGCCAGGAAATCGAGATCGAGGATTCGGCCGCCCCCATCCGTGATCGCAGCGGCGAAATCGTCGGCGCCGTCGTGGTGTTTCGCGACGTCACCAAGGAGCGGCGCCTGAAGCGCGCGCTGTCCTATCAGGCCAGTCACGATGCGCTGACCGGACTCATTAATCGGCGCGAGTTTGACAATCGTCTGGCCGATGCATTGCAGAGTGCGCACGACGGTCACGGTCCACACGCGCTGCTGTACGTGGATCTGGATCAGTTCAAGGTCGTCAACGATACCTGCGGTCATCCGGCCGGAGACCGGCTGCTGCGCGATGTGACCGGCCTGTTGCAGGCGCACGTGCGCAGTGCCGACACCATTGCGCGCCTGGGTGGGGACGAATTCGGAATCCTGGTGCGTCACTGCACGGCCGAACAGGCTGCGCGCATCGCCGAGAACATCCGTCAGGGCATCCGCGACTATCGCTTCACTTGGGAACAGACCACCAGCAGTATCGGTGCCAGCATTGGCGTGGTTGAAATCACGCTCGAAACCGACAGCGTTGCCA
>DATMRM010000303.1:0-6598 GCA_035566155.1 Steroidobacteraceae bacterium
CGCTCGAGCGCCAGCTCTCGGAGCCGCCACGCAGAATCGAGGCGTTGCCGGATTTCAGGCACAGCCCTCCCGCGTCCGCGGTCACGTTCGGTCGGCTCTCATAGATGATGCCGATGACGCCGAGTGGCACACGCACCCGGCTGATCCGCAGCCCATTGGGACGACTCCACTGCGCGATGATGCCGCCGATCGGATCGGCGAGCGCGGCAATGGCGTCCAGGCCCGCGGCCATCGCCTCCACGCGCTGCGCATCGAGCGCCAGGCGATCCAGCAGCGCCGCGGTCAGGCCCGCGGCCTGCGCCTCTCGCACATCATCGGCATTGGCGGCCAGAATCGCGCTGTGTTGCGCTCGCAGCGCGCATGCGGCCGCGCGCAGGGCTCGGTTCTTGCGATCGGTGTCCGCCAGCGCGAGCTGCGCGGCAGCGGCAGTCGCGGCCCGTCCCAACACCTGCATCAGCTCGCGGATATCGGGTTCGTCCGGACGGTTCGCGATCTGCGTGACGGTGTTGGTCATGACTTCACCTCGGCTGCCGCGGCGGCCGCGGCAGCCATGCCCAGCGGCACGGCCGGACTGTCCAACGAAGACCGATCATGCGTGAGAATGACCAGATCGTCACGATGAATCAGCTCATCGCGCCCGCGATAGCCGAGAATCGCTTCGATTTCGCCGCTCCTGCGGCCGAGGATTCGAGTCGCATCGCTGTCGGAATAGGCGGCGATGCCCCGTGCAATCTCTGCGCCATCCGCCGTGAGGACGCTGATCGTGTCTCCGACCTCGAAGCGTCCCAAGGTCCCGGTAACCCCCGCCGGCAACAGACTCTTGCCCGCTTGCAGGGCTCTCGACGCGCCAGCATCGATGCGCACCGCACCGGCCGGTCGCAAGGTTCCGGCGATCCATTGCTTGCGTGCAGCGACCGGTGTCGAGTGCGGTACGAACCAGGTCGAACGCGCCCCGGTCTCGATGCGACGAATCGGATGGCGCTGATGTCCGGAGGCGATGCACATGTGACAGCCGGCATGCACCGCGATGCGGGCCGCTGCAATCTTGGTGGCCATGCCGCCGGAGCCGACTGCGGAGGCCGACCGCCCCGCCATGGCCTCGATCTCCGGCGTGATGCTCAACACCTGCTCGATGAACTGCGCGGTTGGCTCAAGGTTCGGATCGGCGGTGTACAGACCGTCCACATCGGACAACAACACCAGGCAGTCAGCACTGGCCATCTGTGCGACGCGGGCCGCTAGCCGGTCATTGTCGCCGTAGCGAATCTCGGCAGTAGCGACCGTATCGTTCTCGTTGATGACCGGCATCGCGTTCAATGACAGCAGCGATTCCAGCGTGGCGCGCGCGTTCAGATAGCGTGTTCGCTGCTCACTGTCCTCGAGCGTCAACAGTACCTGCGCGACCGTCACTTCGGATTCCTCGAGCAACTCCTTATACGCATGCGCCAGCCGGATCTGACCGACGGCCGCGGCCGCCTGACTCTCTTCCAGCCGCAGCGTTCCGGCGGGCAGATTCAGGTGCCGCCGTCCCAGCGCAATCGCGCCGGATGACACCAGGATGACCTGTGCTCCCCGACGACGCAGACGCAACAGGTCCTCGACCAGCGTCTGAAGCCAGGCCCGGTTCAGCCGTCCGGTACCGGCGTCGACCAACAACGCGGATCCGACTTTGACGACGATGCGCTTTGCCGTGGCCAACGGCGAGGGAGGTCGGTTTGCTCTGCGATCGCTCATACGCTGAAACTTCTATTCCGTCGGACAGCGTACCGCAGGTGATTGCCTGACTGCGAATGGCGCCCTAATATCCTGCAGCGTCGCACACTGTGCGTATCAACCAATCCTCGAGGGATAGTCGGTGGCCAGAGAATACGAGCCCACTGCCGGACAGTGGTATGAAAACTTAGAAGAAAACGAGAGCTTTCGCGTGTTGTCGGTGGATGAAGACGCCGAGACCGTGGAGATCGAGTATCTCGATGGAGACATCGAGGAGATTGATCTGGATACCTGGGCGGAACTCGACCTCGACAAGATCGACGAGCCCGAGGGCTGGGCTGGCGGGGATGACGAGGACGATGATGATGACGACGATGACGAGGAGGACGAAGACCTCGACGATACCTGGGATGATGACGACGACGATGAAGACGATGACGAGTGGGACGACGACGACGAAGAGAACGACAACTACTGATCATCCTATGTAATTGATTCGCAAGGCCTGCCTGAGATTCTGATCGCGCGTGAATCCACCTTCCCTTCGACGCGACGTCGGCGCGCTGCCTTTGATGTTGACCGGACTGGGGTCAATCATCGGATCCGGCTGGCTGTTCGGTGCGTGGCGCGCGGCGGGCCTGGCCGGCCCCGGAGCCATCTGGGCCTGGATACTGGGTGCGCTGATCATCATCATGATCGCGCTCACTTACGCCGAACTCGGTGCGATGTTTCCCGAGTCCGGGGGAATGGTCCGCTACGGTCACTATTCCCATGGCTCGCTGGTGGGTTTCATAGCGGCCTGGTCCAACTGGATCGCCATCGTCTCGGTGATACCCGTGGAGGCGGAAGCCTCGGTTCAGTACATGGCGTCATGGCCCTATCCATGGGCGCACGATCTGTACGTGCGCATTCCCGGTGCGGCGCACGGTGAGCTCGCGTCGGCCGGACTGCAGATCGCCGCTGCGCTGGTCATCGTCTACTTCCTGTTGAATTTCTGGAGCGTGCGGCTGTTCGCGCACTCCAATGCGGTGATCACCCTCATCAAGCTGGTGGTTCCGGCGGCGACCGGTATCGCACTGATCGCCTCCGGGTTTCATGCGGGAAATCTGAGCCTCCCGGCACAGGCCGACTCGGCAGCGATCGATTTCGCGGCGATACTCAATGCGGTCGCGACCGCCGGCATCGTCTTCAGCTTCAACGGTTTTCAGAGCCCGATCAATCTCGCGGGCGAAGCGCGCAACCCCGGACGCAACATACCGATCGCGGTGCTTGGCTCGATTCTGCTGGCGACGGTCATTTACGTGCTGCTGCAGGTGGCCTACCTGGGGGCTGTGCCGCCCGACCTGCTGGCCAAGTCCGGCTGGCACGGAATCGATTTCCGCTCGCCCTTCGCAGAGCTCGCGATCCTCCTCAATCTGAACTGGCTGGCGATACTGTTGTATGCCGATGCCTTCGTGAGCCCCAGCGGTACCGGCATCACCTATACCGCAACCACCGCGCGCATGCTCTACGGCATGCAGCGCAACGGCACACTCCCCACCTTCTTCGGCCAGCTGCACGCGCGCTACGGGGTACCAAGGGCCGCGATGTGGTTCGATCTGCTCGTGTCCTATCTGTTTTTGTGGAAATTTCGAGGCTGGAGTTCGCTGGCCGCGGTGATCTCAGTGGCGACCATCATCTCGTATCTGACCGGGCCGGTGAGCGCGATAACCTTGCGACGCACGGCGGCCAGCATGCACCGGCCTCTGCGCGTACCGTTGCTGGGAGTCGTCGCCGGCCTCGGGTTCATCTTCGCCACTGAACTTCTTTATTGGGCGAAATGGCCGCTCACTGGCGAGATCATCCTGCTGGTGATCGTCGCCCTGCCGGTCTATTTCTACTACCAGGCGCGCAGTGGCTGGCAGGACTTCGGGCGCCAGTTGAAAGCCGCCTGGTGGCTCATCTTCTATCTGCCTTCGATTGCCGCCGTCTCATGGGCAGGTAGCGCCAAATTCGGCGGTCGCAACTATATCGAGTGGAGCTGGGATCTGCTGCTGGTCGCGGCACTCGGGCTGGTATTCTTCCTGTGGGGCGCGCGTTCAGGATGGAGCACGCCAGCGATCCAACAGGCGCAGGCCAGCAACGCCGATACACCATGAGCGACCAGGATCCCGTGTCACTGCGTGGCGAGCTGCAGTCGTTGATTGGCAGCGACAGCGTGCTCACTCACGCCGACGATATGGCGCCGTTGATGACGGATCATCGCCGGCTGTATCAGGGGCGCGCGTTGGCGGTGGCACTGCCCCGCACGGTCGAGGAGGTGTCGCGCGTGGTCGGCTGGTGCAACCAGCGACGCATCGGCCTCGTTCCACAGGGTGGCAACACCGGCTACTGCGGCGGAGCCACGCCCGATGAATCGGGCGAGCAGCTGGTGCTGCTGTTGCGGCGGCTGAATCGCATCCGTGCGATCGATCCGCAGAATTTCTCGATGACCGCCGAGGCCGGCTGTGTGCTCGCTCATCTGCAGCAGGCCGCCGATGCGGTCGATCGTTTCTTTCCGCTGAGTCTCGGCTCCGAAGGCAGCTGCCAGATCGGTGGCAACCTTGCGACCAACGCTGGCGGCCTCAATGTCGTGCGCTATGGCATGACGCGCGAGCTGGTACTCGGCATTGAAGCGGTACTGCCCGATGGGCAGATCCTGTCCAACCTGAAGTCACTGCGCAAGGACAACACCGGTTACAACCTGAAGTCGCTGCTGGTGGGCTCGGAAGGCACGCTGGCTGTGATCACGGCCGCGACGCTGAAGCTGTGGCCGAAGATGCGCAGCAGTGCCACCGCATTCATCGCCATCCCGAAGCCGGAAAACGCGATTGCATTGCTCGGTACGCTGCGCGCGGGGGCGGGCGAGTCGCTGAGCTCGTTCGAGCTCATCCCGCGCATCGCGGTCGAGCTCACGATGCGCTACATCGAAGGTGTCAGCGATCCGTTCCCGGCAAGCTACCCATGGTATCTGCTGTGCGAGCTGACCTCAGCCGGCGCTGAGCCGCTGCCGGAGCACTTGGAGCAGATTCTGTCCGATGCGGCCGAGCGCGGCGAGTTGCTCGATGCAGCGCTCGCCACCAGCGAGCGTGTGCGCGCCGCGTTCTGGAAATTGCGCGAGACGGTACCCGAGGCGCAGCGACACTTCGGGCCCAGTCTCAAGCACGATGTGAGCGTTCCGGTCGCCTCACTGCCGCGATTCATCGATGAGGCCTCGGCCTGGGTGCGCGCTCATGTGCCCGACGGCGTACTCGTGTGTTACGGACATGTCGGCGACGGCAACCTGCATTTCAACGTCAACCGCGCCGAAGGCGCCGAGACCGCTGCGTTCCTGGCGCGCGAACCGGACATCAAACGCGCCATCCACGATCTGGTCGCTCGCTACGAGGGCAGTTTCAGCGCCGAGCACGGCATCGGCCGGCTCAAACGCGAAGAATTGCAGCGCTACAGCTCATCGGCGGCTTTGAGTGCGATGCGCGCGATCAAACAATCGCTGGACCCCAACGGGATCATGAACCCCGGCAAGCTGCTTTGACCTCATCGCGGATGATGTCCGCCAGACGCCGGGCTCCTGGGCCGATGTAGTCGCCGTCGGCATACACCAGATACAGCTGTGCGACCCGATCACCCGCTTCCCGCATCGGCAGGGGTTTCAGCAATCCCTGGTTGAGCTCATTGCGGATCGTCTCCTCGGCAAACCATGCAAACCCCAGCCCCTGCGTGGCCGCGTGGATCTGGGTCGCCTTGTGACTGACGGTCCAGCGCTGGTTGGCCGATAGCCACGGGATGTCACGGCTGCGTTGACTGCCCGAATCGCGCACCACCAGGTGACGATGCTTGCGCAGATCCTGCAGCGTGAGCTTGCGCCTGAGCTTGTGCAACGGATGATCCGGGTGCGCCGCCGCCAGAAAACGCATCGCCATCAGCGCCTCGCCGACGAATCCGGCCGGCACCGAGGAGCTGATCGCCAGATCCACGCGATGCTGCGTCATCGCCTCGACCGTGCCGCTGAGCACGGTCTCGTACAGCTCGATGCGCGTTTCCGGATGCTCCTGCGCGAATTGCGCCAGACAACGCAGCAGCAACCAGGTCGGAAAAATGATCTCGATCGCCAGTTGCAGCTCGCTTTCCCAGCCCTGGGCGAGATGGCGGGCGGCACCCTCGAGTGAGGTCGCTTCCTCCAGCAGCGCCCTGGCACGCGCATAGAGCAACTGACCACTGCCGGTGAGGTGCGCTTTGCGGCCCTGCAGTTCGAAGATCTTCACCTTCAGCAATGACTCGATCTTCTGCACCGCGTAGGTGATGGCCGACTGGCTCTTGTGCAGCCGCGCGGCGGCCTGCGCATAGCCGCCGGCGTCGACCACACCTCGCAGGGCGCGCCACTGCTCAAGCGAAATACGGGGGTCGGCCATAAACTATCTAACCATTCGATTGATCTGGCCGGATTATTGTACTTTTTTATCGATTCAACAAATTGTTTACTGTCGCAACGGACAGGTTCGAGGCACACCAGGAGAAAACGCCATGAGCACGCTATTACAGATCAATGCCAGCATTCACTCCGATAGCGGTGAGTCGAGTCAGCTCGCGGCGCAGTTTGCCCGAGGATTCAAACGCCAGCACCCTGAGGTGCGAATCGTGCAGCGCGACCTCGCCACCGAGGTGGTGCCACATCTGAGTGCGGACCGCTTTGCCGCCTTCCTGAGCACGCCCGAGAAGCGCACCGATGCGCAGCGCGCGGTACTTCAGTTCTCCGATGCCCTGATCGCGGAGCTGCGCGGCGCCGATGTCATCGTCATCGGCCTGCCGATGTATAACTTCGGCATCCCATCGCAGCTCAAGGCCTATTTTGATCACGTGGCCCGTG
>DATMRM010000304.1:0-2371 GCA_035566155.1 Steroidobacteraceae bacterium
AGATTTCCGGCCTGACCGGAGGAACACCATGACCGATCTCCGATTGAACCATCCGGCCCGCGCTGACGATCCAGAATTGCCGGACGTCCCCGTGCCGCCGGGTCCGGAACCGCAGGAGCAGGGCGAGAACAAGGCCTTCACGTCGCCAATAAACGAGCTGGAAAGCCGGCTGCTGCGGCAGCGCAAGGTGCTGGTATTCGGCGCCATCGACGACAAGGTGGCGCGCGACGTGACCGGGCGCCTGCTCGCGCTCGCGGCCGACCCGGGGCCAATTGACGTCTACGTCAACTCGCCGGGCGGCCATGTCGAGAGCGGCGATACCATCCACGACATGATCCGCTTCGTGGATGCCGTCGCACCGGTGCGGGTGATTGGCACCGGCTGGGTGGCGAGCGCCGGTGCACTGATCTTTCTGGCCGGCGCCAAGAATCGGCGCCTCTGCCTGCCGAATACCCGTTTCCTGCTTCACCAGCCGATGGGCGGGGTGCGCGGCCCGGCGACTGACATCAACATCGAGGCGATCGAGATCATCAAGATGCGGGAACGCATCAACCGCATCATCGCCCGCGAGACTGGTCAGCCGCTGGAAAAGGTCGAGCGCGACACTGACCGCAATTACTGGATGAGCGCGGAGGAAGCGGTTGCCTACGGGATGGTGAGCCGAATCATCACAGATCTGAAGGGGCTATAGGCTCGGACCGTAACTGCCCAGGTCGGTCTCTGATGGGGACCATTGACAGGTCACGGGCGAGTACGAGTCAACGTGTCGATGGCAGCGCCCGACGACACCCCGTCACGAGACGACCGTATGGCCGCGACAAGTGGCGATGCGGTGATAGAGGCATTGCGGGTCGAGAATGCGTTGCTTCGTGCGGAGAATGCTGCACTGTTACAGCGACTGGCGGACCTGGAGCGCCGGCTCGGGCTGAACAGCGGCAACAGCGGCAAGCCGCCGTCCAGCGACGGGCTGAAGAAGCCGCCGCGCGTCAGCAGTCTGCGGCAACCGTCAGGCAAGAAAACCGGTGGTCAGAAAGGCCATCCGGGCACGACGCTTCGCCGGACCGAAACCCCTGATGCCACCGTCGACCATTATCCAGAAGCGTGCGCGGCGTGCGGTGAACCGCTGACTGCGGCCATGGCAACCGGCCATGTTGCCCGGCAAGTGCTCGATCTCCCCGAGCCGACGCCACTGATCGTCACTGAACACCGCGCACATGACTGCCGCTGCCTCAGCTGCGGCACGCAGACGCGGGCGGCGTTCCCCGAGGGGGTGACCGCTCCGGTGCAGTACGGCAAACGGATCGGCGCGTTTGTGCTGTATCTGCTGCACTATCAGTTGCTGCCGGAAAAGCGCCTTGCCGCACTGATGGCCGACCTGTTCGGCGTCAGGCTGGTCACCGCGACCATCGCCCGGATCAGCCAGGATTGTGCGCACCGCTTCATGGGTTTTGCCGATGCCGTGCGCGACCACGTGGCAGCGGCACCGGTCAAGCACCTGGATGAGACCGGCTTCCGCACTGGCGGCAAGACGCAGTGGCTGCACATAGCCTCGACTGTCTGGCTCACCTTCTATCGCGTCTCGGCGAGGCGCGGCAGCCTGTTGCCAAAGGTCACCGGCATTGTCGTGCATGATCACTGGAAGCCGTACTACACGATGACTGGCGTGCTGCACGCGCTGTGCAATGCGCACCATCTGCGCGAACTGAAGGCGCTGGTCGAGATCGAGAAGGAAGACTGGGCGCGCAAGATGCAACGCCTGTTGCGTCGCGCCTGCCACGCGGCCAACCTTGCGCACCAACAGGGCGTGCCACTGAAGGCGGGCCTGATCGCCTTGTTGGATCGATGTTACGACACGATCCTCGCGGAAGGTCTGGCGTTCCACCAGGCACAGCCCGCACTGGCGAAAGTCCGACGCCGTGGCCGTCAGCCGCGACGGGTTGGCCATAATCTGCTGCTGCGCCTCAGCACGCGTCGGCTGGACGTGCTGCGCTTCCTGACCGATCCCAGCGTGCCGTTCACCAACAACCTCGCGGAGCAGGATGGGCGCATGATGAAACTGCGCCAGAAGATCTCCGGCGGATTTCGCTCCGAGGATGGTGCGAAGGATTTCGCCGTCATCCGCTCGGTTCTCTCCACTGCCAGAAAGCAGGGTTGGAATATGCTGCAGACCTTGACCACTGCCCCAACGCGCCTGATCACAGACATCCGGCTGGCTTGATCCGCCTCTTCGCTACCTGGGCTGTTACCCCCCGACGCGATTCCCTCGTGCAAGCTGATCGACCACCGCGCCGATTCGCGGTGTGCCGCAAGGAGCCTGCCGAACCCAGAACCCAGAAATGCCAAAGCCCGCCGGTGAGGGCGGGCCATGAAC
>DATMRM010000305.1:0-18325 GCA_035566155.1 Steroidobacteraceae bacterium
GCCGCTACAACGGGGTCGAGCACCTGGTGTACGCCTCGACCAGTTCGGTCTATGGTGCCAGCACCAAAATGCCTTTTACCGTGCACGAGCCGGCTTCGCATCCGCTGTCTCTCTATGCCGCCAGCAAGCGTTCGACCGAACTGATGGCGCACAACTACTCGGCGCTATTCAAACTGCCGACAACGGGACTGCGTTTTTTCACGGTCTATGGCCCGTGGGGCCGACCCGACATGGCGCTGTTCCTGTTCGCGCGAGCGATCATCGAGGGCCGGCCCATCGAGGTGTTCAATCACGGGCACCACACGCGCGACTTCACGTATGTGGAGGACATCGCTGAGGGTGTGGTGCGGGCGACCGATCGCGTTGCGCGAGCAAACTCCGCTTGGGATAGTTCCAACCCGGATCCCGCTTCCAGTAGCGCACCGTATCGGCTCTACAACATCGGCAGTAACCGGCCGATTCAGCTGTTGCGCTACATCGAGGTGCTCGAGGACTGCCTTGGCCGCAAGGCCGAGCGCGTCCTGAAGCCTTTGCAGTTGGGAGATGTGCCGGACACATTTGCCAATGTCGATGAACTCATCACCGACGTCGGTTACAAGCCAGATACTCCGATCGAGGTTGGCGTGCGTAACTTTGTCAATTGGTTCAAGCACTACTACCACTACGACTAACCCATGGATTTCATCGATCTGCGATCACAATACCGCGCGCTGCGCGGCGAAATTGACGCACGTATTGCCCGCGTTCTAGAGCACGGTCAATTTATTCTCGGTCCCGAGGTCAGCGAGCTCGAGACGCGGCTCGCGGCATACGTCGGTACGCAGCATTGCGCCGCTGTCGCCAGCGGTACGGACGCCTTGTTGATCGCCTTGATGGCGCTAGGCATCGGGCCGGGCGATGAAGTCATCACGACTCCGTTTACCTTTGTGGCCACTCTTGAGGTGGTTGTGCTGGTAGGTGCCAAGCCGGTGTTGGTGGATGTCGAGGCCGACACGGGCAACCTCGACGCTACCCAACTGGAACGGGCTCTCACGGAGCGCACCCGTGCGATCATTCCGGTGGGCCTGTACGGACAACCGGCTGACATGGATGCGATCAGTCAGATTGCAGCAAAGCATGGCAACACCGCCGTCATTGAGGATGCCGCCCAAAGCTTCGGCGCCGAGTACCGAGGTCGCCGCAGCTGTAACCTGTCTTCCATCGGTTGCACCAGTTTCTTCCCGAGTAAGCCACTTGGATGCTACGGCGACGGCGGGGCCATCTTTACCAGCGACGCGGCGATCGACCGCGCCTGCCGCGAGATCCGGGTCCATGGCCAGAGCGCGCGTTATCACCATACCCGCATCGGCATCGCCGGTCGCATGGATACGATTCAATGCGCCGTCCTTCTGGCGAAACTGGAACGCTTCCCGTGGGAGCTGCAGCGCCGCGCGGAACTGGCCCGCCGCTACGACGAACGTATTCGAGCGGCCGGTGTGCGCGCACAGCGGCTGTCCTCAAGGCCTGATCGCCGCAGTGCATGGGCGCAATACACGGTGCTGGTCGACGATCGGGACGGCGTACAGCAGCGGATGCAGAGATTGGGGGTTCCGACCGCCGTGCACTACCCACGGTCGATGCACCGTCAGCCCGCTTACGAGAGACAGTGCAAGCCAGGCGACTATCCGGTCAGCGATGATCTGGCGAGCCGGGTGATCAGTCTGCCGTTCAGTGCAGACCTCACCGAGGAGCAACTGGAATCCGTGGTCCAGGCGCTGCGTCAGGCCACGGGCTCATAGCTAGCCTCTTGGCGCAATCTTTTCAATCAGTTGCGATCTGTCGGTCTAGAGCTTGGTCACAGTATACTGGGCACGCCGAGACTATAGTCTTTCGACCGTACGGCAAATGGTGACATAACGCGCTACCGACCAAGACCCGATGTCCTCTGATGCCGCGTCGACCCCCAGACATCCTGAACTTACCGCGCCTGGTTTCACCTGGCGCTGCGGCAAGCGTTGCGTAGAGCTTAACCAGCCCCTGGAGTAGCGATGTCCGATGCCGTGGTGTTCAAGAAGAGCCTCGCCATTGCGCTGATGAGCGTCTTGAATGCCATCCTCCCGACTACCTGCGTCGTTGCCTGCCTGTACTTCTGCGAAACCGGATACGGCGAACCGCTCAACACGGATTTTCTGGTGCTTGAACTGGTGGTCGCGGTGCTCTCGCTGGTACTGCTTCAGCCACGTGGCGAGCTGACCGATCGGCTCAGCTCCGGCCCCGCTGCGATGTCCATCAGCGTGGCTCTGCGGTGGTTGATTTTGCTGAGCATTCTGTTCTTCATCGGCTATATCACGAAGTCGTCAGCAATCTATGCGCGCCGCGCAATTCTCACCTGGGCAGTGTTGACGCCATGCCTGCTGGCGATCATCTCGTTGGTGATATTCGCGATGCTTAGACGCGTCGTCATGGATCCAGCCAATCAGCGGCGCGCGATCATCGCTGGCGCCAATGAGATCAGCGCCACACTGTGCCTGCGTTTGCAGGAGCATTCGGAACTTGGGATGTCGGTCTCGGGTTTCTTCGAGGACCGCAGTCCCGAGCGCGTCGACGTAAAGTGTCCAGCACCGATCCTCGGCAGGCTCCCGGATCTGGCGGCCTATGTGAAGGCACATCAGATCGATGTGATCTTCGTTGCACTGCCGATCCGACATGTGCACCGTGTCCTGAATCTGATCGATGAGCTTCGCGATACCACGGCGTCGATCTACTATGTGCCTGACATCTTCGTGTTCGACCTCATTCAGGCGCGCACGATGGACATCGTCGGTATACCGGTCGTCGCAATGTGCGAGACACCCTTCGCCGGATACCGCGGAGTCGTCAAGCGCTCGATGGACATCGTGCTGTGCCTGATGGCGCTACCGATACTGCTGCCCATCATGCTGGTACTCGGATTGTTGGTCGCAGTGTCTTCGCCCGGTCCGATCATTTTTCGACAGCGCCGCTATGGCCTGGATGGCGAACAGATCATTGTGTACAAGTTTCGCACGATGACGGTGCTGGAGGACGGCTCGAAGGTGACCCAGGCCACGAAGGATGACACGCGCGTGACTCCGATCGGCAGGTTGCTGCGACGCTATTCGCTGGACGAACTGCCGCAACTCATCAATGTCGTGCAGGGACGGATGAGTCTGGTGGGCCCAAGACCTCACGCGGTCGCCCACAACGAGGAATACCGCAAGCTCATCAAGGGCTACATGGTCAGGCACAAAGTGCGTCCGGGTATCACCGGACTGGCGCAGGTCAACGGCTGTCGCGGAGAAACCTCGCGGCTGGAAGACATGCAGGCACGAGTGCATCACGATCTAGAGTATCTTCGTCACTGGTCTGCGCTGCTGGATCTGCAAATCATCGCCAAGACCCTCTTGCAGCTGGTCAGCAACGAGAAAGCCTATTGAACTCGCGCGCTGACCCTTCACCCGCGTCGATCGTGGACCGCCTGCTTGGCCGTACCGCCGAGATTTCAGCGAGCCTGTTCGCCGTGCGCCCCCCGGACCAATCCGGTCATCGATGGCCGGTGCTGGGCTTGATTGTCGTGATGATCGTGGGTGCGTGGCTGCGCTTCTGGGGCCTGGCTACCTGGGGACTCGCGGGCGACGAGAAGACCATGGCGCTGCCGACATTGCACATTCTGCAATTCGGAACGCCCCATATGCCTGCAGGCATGCTGTATCCCCGGGCGGTGGCGCAGCTCTACATGATGGCCGCGTCGGCATCGATTTTCGGCCTGTCGGAATGGGCGTTCCGCGTGCCTTCGGTGCTGTGCGGCATCGCTTTGATCGCGTTGGCCTATCCGTTGGGTCGGAGGTTTCTGTCGCCGTCCTGGAATTTCGCATTCGTAGTCACCGTAGCGCTGCTGCCTGCGTTGATTGCCGATTCCCAGGAAGCGCGCATGTACATCTTCATGGTGGCATGCCTGGCGGGCTATACCGAATTGGTATTCAGATGGGAGAGCACCGGGCGAACCGGCTACCTGCTGGCGGCGGTGTTGGTGATGCTGCTCAGCCTGCAGTTTCACGTGCTCTCCGTGTTCGCCGGATTTCTTCTCCTCTTTCCGGGATTGGTGCGCGGCGATGCCAGGAAACTGTGGCTCGGCGCTCTGGCGCTCGCTTTTGTCGGCTGCTGCTTCGCGTTGCTCAATCGCTGGATCGATAGCTGCTATCCGCCGCGAATGCACTCTGGCCTTGCACGCACGGAGGGTGCGTCGCATCTGCAACTGCTGCGATCGGGACTCGGATTCGCCTTCGCGCTGCTCGAAGTTGCGCTCGCGGCGGGCATCGCGTGGCTGACTGCCCGGAAGGTACCGACTCGCGGCATCGGGCTGCTGGTGGGCTGCCTGGTGTTTGCGGGATTGGTTGCCGAGCTCGGTTTGCACTTTCACCTGGGAGCGGTGCTTCTGCTGATCGCGTTGGTGGTAGCGAAGCGGCAAGGTATGAGAATCCTCCCGTACGCGCTCCTGATTGTGCTGCTGACGGCCGTGGTGGCCGGAGCCGAGTTTGCGTGGTTGCACACGCTGACCGGGGATCCAGCTCGCAAGATCATCGGTGCCTTGCTCGGTGAGCCCAGTTTCTGGAGCTTTCTGCGCGCGGCGACCTATTCGCCGCTTGCCTGGAGCGTGGTGTTTCTCGGCCTCGTCTATGCGCTGTGGCAGGTTGCGCAGCGGCGCGCGGTTCCGGACTACTGGCTGTTCTTTGTGCTTGCGGTTTGGCTACCACTGTTCGGGCTCGGCTTCTTTTCCTGGTACTTCGAGGTGCGCTATACGGAGTTCGCGCTGTTACCGGTGCTGCTGGTCACTTTCGCCCTGCTTCAGCAAGTATTCAGTCGCGCAACGACTCGAGCGGCGGGGGCGCCGCTCGTGCTCGCGCTGATCGCCGCCGCACTCATCATCAATCCGTTGGAGTTGATCCACTCGGTCGGCCCGAATCCCGCAACGCATCCGGATCACAAGGGAGCGGCGGCCTACATACGCTCGCTGCATCTTGCCCCGAATGACATCCTGGTGGCCGAAGATACGCTGGAGCAGACTTACTATCTCGGTCATGTGGACTATTGGCTGCACGGTCGATTCGACGCGCTCCAGTTCGTGCAGTCCAAGCACGGGGAGCTGCGCGATATCTATACAGATACGCCGCTGATCGGCACGGGCGACGAACTCCAGGCACTGATCCAGCGGCATGACCGCGGCACCATCTACGTCATCGGTAGCGGCGAGGACTACATCGACGATCGTCGGTATATGCGCAGCGACGGCATCTACGAGGTTATGCAGCAGCCGGAGTTTCAGCAGATCTTTCTGGGAAGCGACCGGACGACGCGAGTTTGGCGCATCGCCCCGCTGCCGACCCGGGACTGACACATGGCAGGTTTTGCCCGCAAGGCCATCGTTCTTACGATTTCGAGGCTTGCTAACTACGCCTTGATGATCGTGAGCCCGGTGGTGTTGGTCCGGATGCTGACCAAGGAAGACTTCGGCCATTATCGAAATTTCCTGCTGTACGCGAGCATTCTGCAAGCGGTCGCGACGTTCGCAATCAACGACAGCCTGCTGTATTTCATTCCTACGCACCCTAAGAGTCCCTGGCGCCTTGTGCGCGAAACCAATGTGTTAACGCTGGGGCTTAGCGTTGCCGTGCTGCTGGTGGTGCTGGCGGCCAATGCCCTGAGTTCCGGCCATCTGATCGGTGAATACCCGCTGCCAGTGTGCATCTACGTTCTTCTCTACGCGAATATCGATTTCTGGGAATGCTATTGGCTGGCTGAGCATCGTCCCAATCCCGTGTTCGCATATACGATGGCGCGACTGATGACACGCATGCTTGTGGTTACCAGCGTAGCGATCTTGACCCACGACGTCTGGAAGATTGTGCTGGCGCTGATCGCGCTCGAAGCCGTTCGCATGGGAATGTCGATCGCAGCATGGGGCTCGTTCAGCCAGGCAGCGCGCGAACCGAAAGTCGAAAACATACGTCGCGAGCAGCTTCGATTCTGCGTCCCGGCGGGACTGGCGACGATCTGCTACATGATCAGCCGCAATCTGGGCAACATCGCGGTCACCCGCTACCTGGGCGATGCGGCCCTGGGCGTATTGACGGTGGGCACCTTCGGCGAGCCGATCATCATGGCGCTGCGTAACTCCATCTCAACCATCGTGCTGCCGGAACTGGTCCGACGCAGTGCTCAGGACGCCCCAGGCTCGTTGCTGCTGTGGCAGCGGGCGGTCGTCGTCAATTGCATCCTGCTGCTGCCATCGGCCGCTCTGGTTGCGCTGTTCGCTGAGCCACTCGTGCTGACGGCGTTCAAAGAAGCTTATGCGGCAGCGATTCCAGTGATGCAGATCTATGCGTTGGTGATCGTGCGTTCGTGTTTTGATTTCGCGCCGCCACTGCGCGCGGTCAACAAGACCGGGCCGCTAATGACCAGCAATTTCATCGCGGGTATCGGTAGCGGTGTGACGCTTCTGTTGTTGCTTCCGGTAGACGGTATCGTGGGCGCGGGTTGGGCACTGGTGGTCTCCAACATGCTGGAGGCGATTTACCTGGCGTGGAGCGTCAAGCGGCATTACAAGCTCACATACGCCTCAATGCTGCCATGGAACGTGGTGCTGCACGTGGCGTTGTGTGCCGGCCTCAGCGCGCTGCCAATCCTCGCGATCGAGCAGTACACCCAGGTCAACATTATCGGTGCGATGTTGCTCGGCGGTGTCTATGTCGCTGTCTTCGCACTGCTCTTGCTGGCTCTGCGTGTCGAGGAAGCCATCAAGCTTGGCCGCAGGATCAAGTTCTCCGTGCTGTCGTTCGCCAGATCCTGAGTGACCGCGCGCCGTTCGAGCGCCGCATTCACCGCCCGGCCGACCAGTGCATCGGGACGCAGATAGGCATTGTAGTAGGTCCAGTTGTTGTTCATGAGCCTGCGGCGCAGGCTGAGGTCGCCGAGTAGCTGCTGCGCACGCTCGGCGCATTCCCCGGAGCTCGAAAAGCTCAGGTAGTTATTCCATTCGCCGAAGTCGCCGGTGACTTTGTACAGCAATTGTTCGCTCAGGATTGCTTTGGAAAAGGCGACATACTCAGCCAGCTTCCAGCCCATGGAGCCGTGCAGCCCGGTGGTAGTCACACAGATCGCCGAATCGCGCACCAGGCGCAGGTAGGTTCTCTTTCTCGAAAGCGCGCTGTCCTGCAAGAGCTGCTTCGGGTAGCGGCGCGCGGCGAATTCATCGTGCTGAAAGCCGCCGAGGAACCGGTCGCCGAGGCGGGCGCGCATCGCCGAGATGCATTCGGCGCGCATTTCATTCATCGTTTCCCGCTCTTCGGCTTTTCTTGGCGAAAAGCCCGCGACACCAGCTGGGTCCCAGGCCTTGGCGATGAACAGCACGCGCGCTCTCGCGTCGAGCCGCGGCGCGGCCTGCATGTCGGAAACAGGCAGCTGCATGCCAATTCCGAAGTGCAGCCCCGCGATTCGCATCAGATAGGCCGCGAATTCCTTGCCGCGCGGCGTGGCGTACGCCGGAAATGCGAGCATTCTGCGCAATTCGTGCAGGTCGAAGTGATCGCCATAGACCTCGTAGTTCAGGCCAAGAGGGGCGACCTTGTGGCGAAACTGTGAAGGAACCGCCGACGGTGAGAAGCTGCGCTTGAAGTACATATCGCAGTCTCTGATCGCGTCCGGGTCGATTTCATTGCCGTCGTGTGTATCGAAGTAGACGCGCAGGCTGTGGTTGACAATGACCAGCAAGTGCTCACGCCGAGCGTGCCGCAGATGACTGGGGGCTTCCGGCCGCTCGTAATCAATATCCTGAAGTTCCTGCGTCAGGCGGATCGCTCCGCGTCGTGCCAGCATGGCGAAGCCCGTCAGGAGTTGCGACAGATGTGCGGCGCGGCTCCACATGACCAATCGGCAGTGCGTGACCATGGATCGCAGAGCTCTGGCTGGCATGGCGGTTCACTATTCCTGCGTCGATCGTTACCCCTCAAGTTGTACTGATATGTCAAAGCGGCGGGCAGTCGGATAGCGAGAAGTTCGCCCGTAAGAGAGCCTGAACGCCGTTTGTACGGCACGCGGGCCTATGCGATTATTCGGCCTGATCACCTTGCGCAATGCGGCACACTTCCCGCAACGCAGGGTAAGTATCCTCAGGGCATTTGGTCGGCTAACAACGCCGGCACTGGCAAAATCTGCATGGCTTACCTGCTTACCCTTCCGATCCTCGTCTATGTGATCGGAGCGACTTTCGGAATGCCGCTCAGTTTCGGACTGGGACTGAGCCTCAAGAACGGCGTCGTGTATCTAGTCGGTCTCATGCTGTGCATGCGCATCGCGATTCGGGGAAACTACAAATTCGAGCAGCCGCTCATCTTTACCTGTTTCGCCATCATGATCATCTACGCGATCGTCACATGGTTAATGGCCGGTCTGGTGATCCACTACGATGCCTACCAGATCGTACCGAGCGCCATTTCGCTCAAGGGCAGCCTGATCGACAACGCCATCATCTTCACGTTGTTCTTTTTCGGTGTGCGTGACGCGAAGGATTGCATTCTGCTCACTAAAGTACTCGTCGCCGTCGTTGCCCTTTCGAACATCCTTTGTATTCTGTCGATCGAGGGAATTGTGTACATCCACGGCGTTGCGGCGACGCCGGGCCAGGAAGGCCGCGTGCAGGGCGTCTACGGTGATGCGAACGAGACCGCCGCATTGGTGGCCGGCATGTTGCCGGCCTTTGTGGCCATGGTGCTCTCGGACGGGGCGGCCTGGGCGCTGTTGTGGATTGTCTGTGCGATTGGCTCGATTGCGATGCTGTTCATGACGGTATCGCGCGGCGCCTTCGTCGCGATGGGGATCGCCTATCCTGTCTGCATCTATACGTTCAGACGATACATCGCCATACGCCAGGTGTTTATCTGGGCGGGTGCTCTGGTCGGTTTAGGTGTAGTCGCACTGGCCGCGGCGGGGCCACGATTCGTAACCCTGTTTCTGACTCGATTCATCAATGAATCGGATGTGTCCTCACTGGACTACATTTCGTCGGGCCGCAGTGCGATCTGGGCACGAGCGATCGGCAAGATGATGAGTTATCCGATCACGCTCTTCACCGGATTCGGCTGGAACGTTTATGACACGATGGGATTCTTCTATGTTCCGCACAACAGCTACCTGATGATGTGGTTCGAGCTGGGTCTGGTCGGCCTGCTCAGCTTCCTGTTGATCCTGTTCCGGATTGTGACCACGACGCGTCGCGCGGCGGAGGTCGCGGACCCGGTCTCGCGTACTTACCTCATCGCTTTTGTGTTCGGCTTCGCCGCGTTTCTTGTGGCGATATTCTTCGTGAATACCTACCTGACATGGGCATACATGTGGATGTACGCGGCGCTATCGCTGCGGCTGGCGCTGTGCGTGGCGCAAGCGCCGCAGCGTTCCCGGCCGGCCGGTGCCGGAACGGGCAGGGTGCTACGCCGCTCGCGGCGCAAGGGTGTCGCAGAGCCTGGCTCGGGGCGCGCCCGCCCCGTGGCCGGAGCGTCCTAGGTCGGTCGCCAGCGACGCAGAGGCTTCAGCGACGATTGACGCGCTAGGGGAACGTCACCAGTAGAATCGAATTCTCCACCGCAGTGGTGACGATCAGGCTCTTCGGAACCCCCGGGATCGAGGCAATGCCGTATGGATTGTTGAGCGAGCCCGGCAGTGCGCCGAGTATCACGCCTTCTGATCTGGGTGCGCCGACCACTGTAGTCACCGCGCCTGCCGTTGTGACTTGTCGGATCGACATGTTGACCGTATCGCTGACATACAGGACGCCGTTGTCGAGTGTGATGTCCTCGGGATAGAGAAAGTTTGCTGCAGAGCCGACTCCGTCCCCGGGGCCGGGCGACGCGGGATTACCAGCCAGCGTCGTGACGACGCCGGCCTGTGTGATTGCGCGTATGGTGCTGTTGCCGGTATCGGCCACGTAGAGGTTTCCGGCGCCATCGGACGCAATGCCTTGTGGTGCGTTGAACTGGGCCGCGGCGCCTGCGCCGTCAAGGGTACCCGTAACGCCGGCGGTTCCAGCGATGGTCGCGACCGCCCCGGCGGCGGTCACGCGCCGGATAGTGTTGTTGCCGGTGTCGGTCACATAGAAATTGGACTGGCCGTCCGTGGCAATACCGGTCGGGCCGTTGAATGAGGCGGCGCTGCCATTGCCATCCACGGAGCCGGTGGTTCCTACCGATCCAGCGACGGTGCTGACGACGCCGTCGAGAGTCACTTTGCGGATCGTATTGTTGCCCGAGTCGGTCACGTAAAGCGCCGACATGCCGTCAAACACGATGCCCACCGGCGCGTTGAAGGACGCACTGCTGGCGCTGCCATCCGCCGAGCCGGTGACGCCCGCGGTGCCCGCGAGCGTGGTTGCCACACCACCGAGCGTGATCTTGCGGATCGTATTGTTGTTGACGTCGGCGACGTAGACGTTGCCGGCGTTATCACAGGTGGCCAGCAGCGGTCCGTTGAATGAGGCCGCCGGGCCGGTCGCGTCGGTCGAGCCGGGTTGTCCCTGCAGCCCCGCCAGCGTCGTGACCAATCCGCTCGAGAGTTTGCGGATGGTGTTGTCGCCATAGTCGCTCACGTAAATGTTGCCACCGCCGTCCAGTGCGACGCCCCGGGGCACGTTGAACTCGGCCTGTGCCTCGGGGCCGTTCACGGTACCCCTCAAGTAGTTACCAGCGATGGTGCTGACCACAAACTGAGGGGCTGCGCTGATCATCCGGATCGTCATGCCCCCGAGATCCGAAACGTACAGGTTGCCGGACGCGTCAATTGCAATGCCGTAGACATTGCCAAACTGGGCGGAAGCGCCTGGCCCGTCGGACAGGCCGAATACCCCGGCAGTGCCCGCGATGGTCGTGACGACACCCGTCGGAGTTATTTCGCGGATCGTGTTGTTGAGCGTATCGGCGACGAAGACGTTGCCGGCGGCGTCGACCGTAAGTCCCTCCGGGGCGTTGAACCGCGCGCCCGCACCGGTGCCATCCTGCGAGCCGACCACGCCTGCGGTGCCCGCCAGTGTCGATACCGCCCCAGCTGGCGTCATCTTGCGGATCGTGTTGTTGCCGGTGTCGGCGATGTAGACATTGCCTGCCGCATCGGTCGCGATCCCGCCCGGCGCGTTGAATGAGGCGGTGTTGCCGGTTCCGTCGGAATTTCCGACGTTTCCAGCGGTGCCGGCGATAGTGCTCACGGTGCCATTGGGTTGAATCAGGCGGATCGTGTCGTTGCCGGTGTCCGCCACGTAGAGGTTGCCGGAGGGGTCGACCGCGACACCGCCCGGGTTGGTGAAGTACGCATTGGTGCCGATGCCGTCGCTCGACAGTGCGATCTCGGCGGTGCCTGCAATCGTGGTGACGACCCCGTTGGGGGAGACCTGACGGATGATGTCGCGAGTGGAGTCTGCCACATACACATTGCCGGCCGCGTCGGTAGCGATGCCCGCCGGCGCGTAGAAGCGGGCGCCGGCGCCGGCGCCGTCGATTGAGCCGCTGCCGCCGAGCTGGCCGGCCAGCAATGCAACGCCGACAGCGGGGCCTGAGACCGTCAATGTAGCCGGCTGGCTGGTCGCACTGCCTGCGGCATTGGTGACCACGACCGCGAACTGCGCCCCGTTGTCCTGCGGAAGCGCGGGAGTGACCGTATAGGAGGTGCCCGTTGCGCCCGCGATGTTGGCTGCGTTGCGCGTCCATTGGTAGGTCAGAGGCTGCGTGCCGCTTGCTGTGACCGAGAAGCTAGCCGTGCCGCCGAACGGCACCGTCACGTTCTGCGGCGGCGTCACAATCGTCGGGGCGACGATCACGGGACTGACCGTGAGCGTCGCGTTGTTACTGGTGACACTCCCGACACCATTGGAGACCGTCACGGTATAGATCGAGCCCGAATCAGACAGGCTCGCCGCGGGCGTCACGTAGTTGGCGGTGTTGGCACCAGCGATGACCACACCGTTCCTGTTCCACTGGAATGCCAGCGGCGCGCTGCCTTTTGCTACCACGGAAAAGCTGGCGGTCGCGCCCGGTACGACCGTTTGGGAGGTCGGTTGCGTGCTGATCGATGGCGCCACGGCAGTGACAGTCAGGGTCGCCGAACGGCTCGTGGCGCTACCCGCGGTGTTCCTGACGATGACAGAGAGCAGTGATCCCGTCTGAGCCAGAGCAGCCCCGCGCATCACCAGCGTACTGCCTGTTCCGCCTGGCATTCCCTGCCCGTTGATCAACCATTGGTAGACGAGAGCGCCCGTGCCGCTTGCGACCACGCTGAAGGAGACGGGGCTGCCGTCGCTGACCGTCGCATTCTGGGGCTGCTGTACGATCTGCGGCGCCTGCAGAGCCGTACTCGGTGCGGTCGGCCCGTTGGTTCCCTCTAGCTGAGCACCCCACGGAGAGGAGTTTGCCCCGCAGCCGGTAAGCAGTCCTGCACACACCACCAGCAGAGTCAGTGCAGAGCAGCTTGTGGGCTTGAGCATATGGGTGCTTGATATCCCCGGTCGTCGCTTTTTCGCGACATGATGGGTACAGTATCTGGGGGCGCCGCTCCGTAGGGGTGCAATTGACAGTATGTGCACGCGGCTAGTGCAAACTGAGCAGTGGTTCCGCTTACAGTATTTATAGTTATATTTTAAGCGATTGGTTAAGTCGCATCGGTCGCCGCCAAGCGTGAACCCGTACGATTTTTCTGCGCGCCAACCTTTAGGATCTACGACGTCGCGCGACCGGCTTCACTGATGGATTTTTGCAACGACTGGCCGAAATCCTGTGAAAGGGATTTGACTAAACTCGCAAGAGCCGCGCGTCTGTGATTTCATCAGCATCAGATAGAGGCGGTCCAATGAGCCAAGTCAGTCTGATCACCCTCACCAAGGGCATTGCGACCTTCGTCCCCGGCGTCAACAAACTGGCTACGCGAAGGACCAGCGGGACCTCCAGCGCACGTTATTGCTATTCCGTGTGGATGCGACATCTCGCCGCAGCACGCGCGGTCGGTGCGCCATGGCCGGTCAAAGCGGTCGCTGAGCTCGGGCCCGGCGATTCTATCGGAAGCGGCCTGTCGGCCATTCTCTCGGGGGCACAATCGTACATCGGACTGGACGGCTTTGCGTTTGCAGCAGCGTCATCGACCCTTGAGATCTTCGAGGAACTGGTGTCGCTCTTCAAAGCGAGAGCACCAATCCCAAATCCGGATGAGTTCCCCGACATCTGGCCGCGAGTGGACTCCTATGATTTTCCTCACGACTTGCTGACGGAATCCTTGCTGTCGGAGGCCTTGGATCCGTCGCGGCTGGAGGCCATCCGGAAAGCACTTCGTGGCGGGCTCAAATCAGACAGCGGACAGGACGGCGCTGGGGTCACGGTGCGTTACGCCGCTCCGTGGTACGCAAAGGAGGTCATGCGCGAGAACTCTGTGGATATGATTTTCTCGCAGGCGGTGATGGAACACGTCGATAACGTGATTGAAACCTATCAGTCAGCTCGCCGCTGGATCAAAACGGGCGGCTTCATGTCGCAGACTATCGACTATTCCTCGCACCGCTTTACGCGTGACTGGTACGGACACTGGACATTGTCGAGACCCATGTGGCGCATGGTCGCGGGACGCCGCAAATACACCATCAATCGATGGCCCCATAGCGCGCATCTGAAAGCCATGGAAACGACCGGTTTCCGTATCATTGGCGAATCGGTGATGCGAGACGCAGCGCTCGAGCGCGCGCATCTGGCCCCTGAGTTTCGAGATCTCACCGACGTCGACTTAGCTGCTCACGCCGCCTTCATCCAGACGTTAGCTGTCTAGTCCCACAGTTCAGTGCGGGCTCGCGCTGATGTTTGACGGCGGGTTCGGCTTGATTGAGTTCACAGGCGTGCGGCTCAGGAACAGCGCGTCTCCGGTGGAAGTAATGGCCGAGGGATTGAGCGTGAAGCTCGTACCGCAGCTGCCATTGTTCACCGACGCATCAACCGTATCGTTGCTGTTCTGAAGGTGACAGTACGACACCTCGGTTGTGACAGTCACGGCGGCGCCGCCTGTCGTTTGCCGCGGCAGTACCAGAATGATTCCGTTCTGGAAGTCGCGACGATAGACGCCATTTTTCCATGCACAGGTGTTGCCGTTGGTCCAGGTGTTGCTAACCGGTACGCCGCAGGAATTGGAGACGTTGTTTGGATTCGCCGGCAGCCCAAGCCATTTGACGTTCTTGAGAGTGCCACCTTGCTCTTCGTCAAACCATGGCCATGTTGTTGTATTGCTGCCATCGATAGAGTCAGCGCTGGGGTAGTAAGAGGTCAGGCCGAATGTGCAATACCCGATGTCCATGGTGCACATGCCGAAGGCGTAGCGGAAGTATTGATAGTCGGCCGCCGTGCTGTTCGCGACCGGACCGGTCACCATGACATAGGGCGCGCCGCCGGCAACCTGACTCTTGTATTCATTCATCGCATAGGTGAAACCGCCCCAGGTTTCGACCGCGTTGGACAGCCCCGTTCCCCAGATGAATTGCTGCATGGCGCCGTCGAATGCGCCGACGCCGCTGGCGTAATTGACGCCGAGGCTGTCAGTCCAGCCCAGAGCCTGGTTGACGAAGCATAGTTTGTTCCCGCTCGCACTGTGAAGTGCCGGACATAGCTGCAACTGCGCGTTCTGAATGGCGGTGTCCAGAGCAAGCGGTGTATTCGCCAGCGTGCCCGGCAAAGTGCCATTGCGTAGCCAATCCCCGGAAAATTTGGCCGTGGGGAGCGTGTTGTCGAAGTAGAAGAAGTCGACATTCGGGGCAGCATTGTTCGCATTTGCCCCGTTGACCGGACCACCTTTGCCCAGTCCGTACGTGTTCCACACGTAGCTCGCAAACCACTGGTAAGGCGTTTGCCCGCTGTAGCTGGGAGCGTAGGTGCTGAAATTCACGAGTGCCATGTGGCCATCGCTGTCGTTCACGGCGGTCGCGTTATTGCAGCTGGTTCCAAGCGGGCACAGATACCAACCGGCAGTCTGGACCTGCCGGTCCTCGTTGGCAGAAGCGGAAAGATTGGCGCCGCTTGGAACTTCAAGAATGGAGTAGCGCCCGACCAGGTGCACAGGTGAAACCATGGTGCCATTGCTGGCAGCGTGGATACCGTTGACCACGTTTCCGATGTTGACTCCCTGGTTTTCCCAGTTACAGCCGAGCATCACGATGTCGTAGCGCGCAGCCAGCGTGTAGTTGGCGGACGAAATATTGCACTGTGCGCCCGAGATGGCCTGCACCATCGTGCGCGGGTAGCCAATTGTGCTGTTCACGTCCGGGGAGCCGAACGAAGCGGACGAAAGCGAAAGCCCTGCCAAAGCAACCCATAGCGTTACGCGCATCTTGAAATCCTCCAGTTTTCCCCACGCTGCCCGGCGCATGCGCTGCCAGCAACGTCCACCATCAACAATCCCACGTTAGTAAAGGGCACTACCTGCCGTCGAGCAATGTGCCTCATCAGTATCGCCAGAACTGAGCCAGTCGTCGCAGTTTGTGCAATGTCGGCTTGCTTTCTGGTCGATCATGGCGGCTGCGTTACATGGCGGGCGGATCTCCTGTCTGAAAGAAGCTTGCCGCCAGCAACGCCGGCCAATTGCTGTGACAGCATTCAACAATAGGCCTGATGAGCGCGCAACCAGTCGCGGTGCACCGTCATGTCGGCAACAACCGACAGGGTGCTTGGAAACCGCTTCTCTAGTTGCTTCGCTTATTTGCGCGAGGCGTTAAGCGGCATTGCCGACTCGAGCGCGCCCTGAATGCCGAGCGTCGTGAACGCCTCGACGTATGCGTTCACGGCGGTGTGGGGATTGTAGTCCCGGTCCATGAAATCAATGGAACGAGTGCTCGCTCTTTGCCACTCGTCGCTATCGTCAGTGAATGCGTCGACTGCCGTCCGTAACTCTTCAAGGTTCGCCACCGCGCGTCCGATCGAATTTTGTGCAATCAAATTATCCGGGTCGAGAAACGTCACCACAGGTACGCCATGTCCCCAGGCCTGCAAGTAGGTATTGGGGAAGCCTTCGATTTCCGAGGTGTTGACAAATACGCGCGTACGCTCGAAGTAAGAGTTCACCTCGTGGTACGAAACTGAGCCATGGAAGTGGATGTTCGGGCAAGCTGCGGCTTTTTCCCTTACTGAATTGAAATAATCCACCAGACCGTCCCACGCACCGCCGATCATGTGAAAACGAAGATGCGGCAATTCTCGCGCAAGCTCGATGAACATCTCCGGTCGTTTGAGCGGCCGCAGGTTCGCAACCCACAGCGCATCGATATCGCGCTGTTCGCGCGTGAGGCGCCGACCGATCATGCCGCCAATCGCGGGGACGACCTTGCTGTCGCGGCGGTAGTTCCTGCGCAGCATCTGCTGCTGCAGGGCTGACTGCGTCAATACCAGATCCGCGCGGCGCAGGCCCTGGGCATATAATTTCTTGTCGCGCCACAGCTTCACCAATAGCGCGTTGGGATCGCAGTCCGAGTCGCTCATCGTACCGAATACAACCTTGCGGCCGAACATGCGGGTAAAAAGACTCACCTGCCAGATCAACACGCCGGCGCAACCGACATAGTAGATGTCTGCGTCCGCGCGGCGCAGGGCCGCCCAGACGCTGCTCCAGCGCGGGTGAAAGAAACGGAGGCCGGGAAGACCCGCATTGAGCCGATAGGCACGGTAGGTAGTCACGCCGCCCCAGACCGCACCATCGGGTTGGCCGTGATCGGCCACGACCATCGATACCTTGAAGTCACGTGCGGCCAGCGCCTTGGCCAAGACGCTTTGCTGCACCTCGGCGCCGCCGTTTCCGAGATGGCCGTACTCCGGCGCCAGTGCCGGTAAGTTTCCAATGCCCACGAAACAGATGCTGGGCTTGTTCAGGACCGCAGTGCTCCGTTACGGAAGTTCAATTCGCGATCGCGCTCTTATCTGGCCGCCGTGCGTAATCAGAATGGGAGGCTTTGGTGAACTCAATGACCCGATCGACCTGGTAGTCCTTGATGTTCTTGGCGTGCGTGAAGATGATCAGCTCTCCCAGCAGTCCCAGCGCAAACAATTGCAAGCCCAACACAACCAATAGCGAGGAGAGCAATAGCGCCGGTCGGTCTGCCAGACCGACATTGAAGATCAATCGATCGACCACCAGGTAGGCGAGCAGAGCTCCGCCGATGACAAAGGTCGATACACCCAGCATGCCAAAGAAGCGCAGCGGCTTCTTGGTGAAGCGCACCAGAAAGAAGACGGTGAAAATATCGAGCACGCGGTGAGCGTATTCGCGCGCCCGGTAGTGGCCGGTGAATCGATCCAGCGCCGACTGCGCAACGTTGATTTCGCGCACCCTGAAGCCCTGCCGATCTGCCAGCAGCGCCAGGAAACGGTGCTGATCACCGTACAGCGTGATTTCTTCGAGCACCCGGCGGCGCATGACGCGTGCGCCGCAGCCCAGGTCATGAAATCGCTGGCCCGTGACACTGGCAATCAGACCATGAAATGCCGATCGCCGCAGACCTTCGAATGAGCCGCCGGCCCGCGGCCACCGGCGTGCGATCACGAGATCAGCCTCATCCAGGCCCGCCACCAGCTTGGTGATTTCCATGCCCTGTATCTGGTGATACGCGGGTAAATTGATGATCAACTGGCCCGCAGCGCGCGCGAAGCCCGCCATGAGCGCAGTGGCTTCACCGAAGGGGCGCGTCAATGACACGATCGAAATGTCGTTGTGTTCGGCGGTCAGGTCTTGCAGTGCGGTCGCGAAGTCAGTCTGCGGACCATCCAGCACAAAGATGATCTCGTAGCGCTGGCCTACCGCGGCCAGGCCGGCGGAGTACTCAGCAAGCAGGGATTGCGGATCAGCGTGCCGATCCCCGACCGGGATAATAACGGACAACTGAATCTCGGCGTCGCTTTGCGTCATGGCAACCTCAGGCGCCGCTCGCAGGTGGCTTAAGAACACGCTCAGTAAGCCGGGCGAAATCGTATTCGCGCATGTCGCCGGTATTGTACACAAGCTCGCCAAAGGCCCCCGCGCTCACCAGTATGAACGCGGACATCAGAAAGATGAGTCCGGTACCAGCCACGGGCAGCGGCATGCCGCGATGCTCGCTCACCATGACGTACCCGCTGTAGGCCAAAGCGAACAAGCCGATTGCCACCAGCGGCAGTGACAGCAGTGTGAACCAGATCAGCGGCCGCGCGGTGAAAGATGCCACGGTCTTGATGACCAGCAGATCCAGCAGCACTTTATAGATTCGAGACAGTCCATACTTCGACTTACCGAACTGCCGCGCGTG
>DATMRM010000306.1:0-10788 GCA_035566155.1 Steroidobacteraceae bacterium
TCACCGTCGGGTAGCCGGCCTCCCGCCAGGCTTTCATGCCACCATCGAGCGCAATCGCGCGCCCGAATCCGATTTGCCGCAACGTCGCGGCTGCGAGCGTGGACAGCTTGCCGAACTCGCAGATCGTCAGGATACGAAGCGTCGGATCCGGCAGTTCATCATTGACGCGCAGCTCGAGCTGCCCGCGCGGCAGCAGGCGCGCACCCGGTACATGGCCGGCTGCATAAGCGTCACGCTCGCGCACATCCAGGATGACGAGTTCGGAATCGTGCGTGTCAACCCGGGACTTGAGTTCGGTCAGTGACATGAACGACACGAGTTGCGCCGCATCGGCCAGCAGTTGCGTGATGGTCGTGCCGCCCGACAGATTGGTGCGCAGCGCCTCGGTCAGATGTGTCGGCATCGACAGATTCAGGTTGCGCATCATTTCGACGAACTCAGCGCGCTCGCGCTTCTGCAGACGCGGATTGTGCTCGATTTCCTGGGCCAGCGTGGTGTGGCTACGGTTCTTGTATTCGTGCGCCGGATGCACTTCGAGCGCCGCATCCATCCGCAACAGACGATTGAACAGGCTGTCATGCAGTGCTTCGGGGTCCCCGGTGGGCAAGTCCGTCCTGCCGGTTGCTCCGATCAGCAATGTATCGCCCGTGAACAGATGATTGTCTACTCGCAGACACATCGAATCGCGTGTGTGCCCAGGTGTGTGCATGACATGGATGCGCAGATCGCCCAGCACGATCGATTCTCCGTCTCCCAGGCGCATGTCGACGAACGGCGCCGGGCTTGCCTGATGCATGACAATCGGCACCTCCAGCCGACGAGCAAGTTCGCGGGTAGCCGAAAAGTGATCGGCGTGGGTATGCGTGTCGATGAGGTATCTGATCCGAACACTGTGGTGCGTCGCGAGACCCAAATAGCGGTCAATCTGAGTCAGCTCCGGATCAATCAGAACCGCCGCGCAGCTGCGCTGACAACCAATGAGATAAGACCTGCAGCCACCGGTTGCAATCTGTTCGAATATCATGACCACCCCCGTCCGTCGTGAAACGCACTATGCACCAGTCTCACCTCTCTGGAGCAGCGTAGACTTGAAACGAACCATGTTGTTCCGATATTCCCACATCAGCGGGCTGCTGAGCCTGATCATCGGGCTCGCGGCCGAAGCGGCCGCCGCCGGACATCTGGAAGATCCGGGTGCGCAAGACCTGGGTCGCAGGACAGCTCGTCTATAGCGAGACTACCGAGAGCGATCGACAGCGCCCCTGATGAATCCGACCGCCCGGAAACTATCTCACCGCGAGCGTATAGCCGGTGCTGCCCTTCGAGATGTCGTAGACGCCATAGTCGCAGCTGAACACCGTCCAAGCTTCGGTGACATCCGACGCATTGGTGGTGGAAGTCCAATAGTACTGAAGCTGGATGAAATTGCTGAACACGGCATTCATTGAATTGATGGTCGAATTGCCGCTGGTCCAGTTGGTATCGAAGAAATCGGACTGATTGTTCTGCGCGCGATCGGCGATGCTCTCCATTTCCTTTCGATTCGGCATGCGCCAGCTACCGGCGGTCGATCCGTCCGTCAGCCCGCACTGACCGCTCGCGAGCGCACTGACGTCCGCCAGCGCCCCGGCCCAGGTATCGTTAATGCAATTGGCCTGTTTCAGCCAGATCAGTCCGGTCACGGTATCGGTCACCGTGCCATCCGCATTGTCGCGCATGCGCGGGAAGGTCAATGGGACGCCGGCCTGCGCGTTGCCGTCATCTCCTGCCACAAACGGCACATAGAGACCGGTGGCCTGCAGTTTCACGGCACCGCCGCCCGCGCCCTTCACCGCCCAGACACCCAGCGATCCGCTCTGCTTGACGTTGGTGGCACCATCATTGATGTAACGCCCGTCCGCCATCCGGATGGCCCATGCGATCGGTGATCCGCCGATGCCGCCGTAGTAGCTGGTCGAGGTCCAGTAGATACCGTTGATGTTGACGAATGGGCTGCCGGCACTCACGGCCGGATTCGCCGCACTCTCATCGATCAGGCTCTCGAGTTCCCACATGTTCGGCATGCGCCACTGGCCGGCGACGGACCCGTCGCTCAAACCACACGCGCCACTCGCAAGCTCGTTGACCTCGCCGATCGCCTGCGACCACAGGTTGGGCTGCAGGCAGCCACCATCCTTCAGCCAAACCAGTCCTGTGAGATGGTCAGTGACCGTGCCGTCCTGGTTGTCGGCGAAACGCGTGCCCGGCCACGACACGCCGACGTGAAGCGCAGCGTCGTCTCCGGCCGCGTAGCTGACGCTCTGGCCGCTCGCGGCAAGGCTCACGAGTGGGTTTGATCCGTCATAGGCCATGAAATTGGCGCCGCTGACCGAATCGGTCGGACCCTTCGGTCCCTGGGTCACCGAAGAGAAGTTGTAGGTCGTGAAGATGATGCCGGCGCCGCTCGAGCCGTCAGTGAACTGACCGTTCAGACCGGCCCGTGTCACTGCGGCTCCACTTGCCAGATACCAGGTTGAGGAAGCCGCGTCCCATTGATAGGTACTGCGACTACCGGACGCGTTGCTCGCCATCACCGGATAGAACGCGTAGCCACTTTTGAACGCCCAGATCACATAGGTCTGGGTGCAATTGTCGGTACAGGAGGTGTTGAAACCACTGAAGCTGTAGTTGCCATTGGCATCGGTCGTCGTCGTGGCATACGTGGCGTTGCTATTCGCATCGAATGCAACGACCGTCGCGTCCGCCAGCGGCGCACCCTTGAAAGTCACTCGGCCGGCGAATGACGTGGTCGGCGGCGGGGTCGCGGGATCGGTCAGTCCACCGCTACCACCACCACCTCCGCAGGCTGCAAGCACGGCGGCGGCGGCCACGGCAAACCATCCGTTTTTCCGATGACATATCCTACCGAGACGAGTGTTATGTCCTGCGCGGTGCATGCACGATCCCTGTCAGGCGATGAATATCCAGTTGGTTATCGGCCAGCCCAGGCGCTGGTGTAGGCGCGCAGAGCGGCGCGGTACGTGACCGGATTCAGGGATTCGAAGCGCGGGCGCGCCCGCGGGACATAACGCGCCCGCCGCGCTTGCTGGTTGCCAGCGCGCTGATAGCCTGCAAGCAACACTAACGACGACATGCCGCTACGAAACGGCATTGAGATAGGTTCTAGTTGCCCGCTCTGCGTGCCATGAAACTGGCGACATGCTCGTTGATGAACGTGCGCTCGTCACAGATTGCAGTGCGCACAATCATCGGCCGCGCCCGGACCGCTATATTCGAACCCCGAAGACAGTACATCGCGGCCGGATGAGACGACTCCAAGCCTTACAACTCGCCTGCCGCAATCTGCTGTCGCGATCAGCCGCGTTCGTGGCCCGCCCCGGTATTGTCGCTCGCCTGATCGTGGCGTTCCTCGCTGTGGGTGTACTGGTGTTCGCTGCCAATTTCCTGGTCGTGCAGGCCGTACTGATCGAAAGATCGACGACCGTCTACCAGACGATCGCGCCGGGGGAGGGCAAGTCGCGGACCAGCTCCCATCCCGCGGTCCCGGTGCTCCCCGTGCAGCGTGTCGACACCGCCATCCTGCGCGCCGCCCTCATCCGCTATCGCGCAGCGGTGCGTGGCCGCATCGAGAGCAACACCGATCGCGCGGAAGGCGAGCAGCTGGCCGCGGCGCAGGAGCTGCAACACGCGCTCAGCATCCTGTCGCCAGCAGCGGCCGAAATCGGCCGGGCCGCCGACGTCGAGCGCATCCGCTCGCTGCTCAGCGGCTATGAAGCCGACGCCGCGGCGGCGATCACCGCCGCCGACGAGCGGCGCGCCGACATCCGACGATACGATTCTCTGGCCGACGAGCTGTATGCGCTCACTAAACAGTCCGTCGACCGGTCCTGGAAGGTCTTTGGCCTGGTCATCGCGCGGCATTCGCTGCTGGACTACAGTGCTGCGCTCGACGATTTGCGGCGCATCGCGACACCCGAGGATCTGCGCGGTGTCGAAGAGCCCGAAAGCCGGGCACAGCACCTGCTGATCGCCAACGAAAGTGCCTTCCGACGCTCGCTCGGCGCCGCCTGGTACACCACGCAGCGCAAACAGCTCGATCAGCTCGTGAGCCTGCGCGAGAAGAGCGCGAGCCTGACTTCAGAGCTGGCCGGTCTCAACGAGCACAATCTCGAGTTGGGAGAGAATCTGGCCAGCTCGGTACCCGACGTGCTGCGGGGCTCCCTGCCGCGGGCCGCGGTGGCGGTGGCCGCAGCACCCGCGCAGGATCCGCCACCAACGATTGCGCCCGTCGTTCCCGCGGTCAGCGCTCCGGTCACCACGCAATCGGTGACCTATGAGGATGATCACGACCGGCAGAGATTGATCGCGCTCATCAGTGGCGGTGTATTGCTGCTGCTGATCATCATCGGCGTCGGCACGGTTCTGAGCATCGAGCGCCCGGTACGCCGGCTGCTCGCGGCCACGGCACGCATCGCCCGTGGTGAGACGGCGGTCCGCGTCGAACGCGGTGGCATCCGCGAACTCGACACGCTGGCGGTAGCGTTCAATCAGATGGCCGATGAGCTGCAACAGGCGCGCTCGGTCGCACTGGAGTACCAGCAGAGCCTGGAACTGAAGGTCGCGGAGCGTACCAGCGAGTTGAAGAACTTCGCCGAGAACGACTACCTCACGGCCTTGCCGAACCGCAGACGCTTTTTTGCCATGCTGAACGATGCGCTGCTGAAAGCGGGGCACGCTCGCCGGCTCCTGGGTGTGCTGTTCCTGGATGTGGACAACTTCAAGTACATCAATGACAGCCTGGGGCACGCGTTCGGCGACCGGGTACTGCTCAGTCTCGCCAATCGACTGCAGCACACCGTCCAGCCTGTGGGCATTGCTGCGCGATTCGGTGGTGATGAATTCACGGTGCTCGTGGACGGGGTGCACTCGGTCGATGAGATCCGCGCGGTCGGCGAGCAGATCGTCAAGGCCTTTCAGGCGCCGCTCTCGATCGATGGCCGCGATCTCATCGTCGGCGTCAGCGTCGGCGCCAGCATCTATCCTGAACACGAGCGGGAAGCCGAGACCCTGCTGCGAGCGGCCGACGCCGCGCTGTTTCGCGCCAAGAAGCTCGGTCGCAGTCAGCTCGCGGTTTTCACCTCGGACCTGCTCGAGACCGCGGCCAGCAACTTCACCACCGAACAGGGGCTGCGGCGCGCGATCGAGCGCGGTGAATTCGAACTGGTGTTTCAGCCTGAAGTGGATTCATCCTCATTCGAAACCATCGTGGTGGAAGCACTCATCCGCTGGCGTACCCACGATGGACGGTTGATGTCTCCGGCAGACTTCCTGTCGGTCGCGGAGGAAGCGGGCCTGATCGTCGAAATCAGTGACTGGGTCCTCGGGCGCGCGGTACAGACCGCGGCGCGCTGGTATCACGGGTCGTGGCCTGAGGTGCGCGTCGCCGTGAACATCTCCCCGCGTCAGCTGCTCGACCGCGGCTTTGCTTCGCGCCTGCAAAGACTGCTGCAGGAAGCGCAGCTACCCGCCAGGTGTATCGAGATCGAACTCACCGAGTCGGTGCTGCAAACCGGTCCCACCACGCTGGATGCGTTGCGCCAGCTGCAGGCGCAGGGCATTTCGATAGCGCTTGATGACTTCGGTACCGGCTATTCTTCGCTGTCATCGCTGCAGCAGTTGCCGCTGTCGAGAGTCAAGCTGGATCGCTCTCTCATTGCCGACATGGACGCCAACGCCCGTTCGCGTTCGATGGTACGGGCAATCATCGGCATGTGCCGCCAGCTTGGACTGGAGATCACGGCCGAGGGCGTCGAGCGATTCGAGCAGTTCGCGCTGCTCGCCGGCCAAAAGATCTACGTTCAAGGCTTTCTGCTGTCGCCACCCGTCGCGGAAGAGGAACTGGCCGGCGCGCGTGAGCGCATCGCCTCGCGCGCCGAGGAGTTCCTGATCACCAGCAGAACCGGCACTCACCCCGTGGTGCATGAGTTGTCCGCCAGCCGTCGCACTCGCGTGCTGAACGATCGCTGAAGTAGGGGCGGAACCACAGGGCTTCAGCGCTCATCGGCATCGATCAATCGAACAAAGTGCCGCTTACCCGCACGTGACGAGTGAGTGAATGTGCAGCGGCGGCGAAGTGATAAAGTGGTCCCCATGAAGACCGGTATCACTGCCCTGGCCGTGATTCTCGCCGCGCTGTCCCCGGCCCAAGCCGCACGCCGGCCGGTCAGCGAACTGACCCAGCTGGCGACGCTTCGCCTCGGAAAGACGGCCGATTGGGTCGCGATCGCCAACAACGCGGTCTGGGTCGGCGCGACTGGACCGAACGCCGTGGTGCAGATCGATCCGCGCAACAACTCATTGGGCGCAACCGTACTGCTGCCCGGTGAGCCCTGTGCAGGATTGGCGGTGGGATTCGGCAGCCTGTGGGTGCCACTGTGCGCCACCCCGAATGAACTGGTGCGCGTGGACCTGCGCACCCATGCGATCACGCAATTCACCCATGTCGGGCCAGCGGACCGAGAAGGCGGGGTCACGGTCAGCACCGACAGTGTCTGGCTGATCCTCGACAGGCGGGGAACGCTGGCTCGTATCGATCCGCAGTCTGGCAGGATCCGACAGAAGATTCGGGTTCCGCCGGGCTCCTACAATCCGCTCTACGGCGACGGTCAGATCTTTGTTACCCACGCGGACGGCGCGGAAGTCACTGCGGTCGACGCCAACAGTGGAGCCATCCTGGCGAACATCCCGACCGGGCCCAAACCGCACTTCCTCACGACCAGCCCCGGCGCTGTGTGGAGCTTGAATCAGGGCGATGGCACGCTCACGCGCATCGACAGTCACACGCACGACGTCAGATCGACGACCGCGCTGCATACGCCAGGCCACGGCGGCGACATTAAATTCGGCGAAGGCAAGATCTGGTCCACCCTCGAAAGCGTGCCGCTGTCGATCGTGAATGCCACGAGCGGTGAACTGGAGTGCCAGTGGAGCGGCCCAGGCGGCGATTCACTCGACATCGGCCACGGCTCACTGTGGCTGACGAACTACGAAGCCGGAACCATCTCGCGCTACGACCTCACCACCGTACTGAAAGCCTGTTACGGCACACTGTAAGCCGCTAAGCCTTCAGAACCGCACTCGAATCTGGCCGCCGATGATCCGCGGATTATTCCTGGCGAGCGTAGCTTTCGGATGGCGCACTGGAAACCGTAGCGCTCAACAACGACCCGCGGCCTTGCTAGTGCGACCAGGTCCAGGCCTGCGCCGAGGCACGGCAGCCACCGCTCGACGCACCCTTCCAGGCTCTGCCGCGCACCACGCGGCCGGTTGCCGCTCCCGTCGCTTTGCCTTCCCGCAGCGCCAGCTTGCCGTTGACCAGCACATAGCTGACGCCGGTGCTCAGCTGATGTGGCCTATCGAAGGTCGCATGATCCTGGATGGTATCCGGATCGAACACGACAACGTCGGCGACCTTGCCCGTGAGTAGTCGTCCGTGCTGCGGCAGCGACAGATTGTCGGCAGGCAATGCGCTGAGCTTGCGCACCGCTTCCTGCACGCTCAGCACATGATCCTTGCGCACGTACTGGGCGAATACGCGAGCGAAATTACCGTAGGCGCGCGGATGCGCTGCGGACAGCAGAAACACGCCTTCCGGCGCATCACCGGCCTCGTCCGATCCGAAACTCACCCAGGGCAGCGCCACCTCCCGGCGAACGTTGTCCTCACTCATCAGGAAATAGGCGACGCCGACGCGCGTTCCATCTTCGATGACCAGATCGATCGCCACATCCTCCGGCGAGACACCGCGCTCGCGGGCCACCGCCGCCAGGGTCTTGCCGGTCAGCGGCTTGAGTACGGGATTCTTGAACGCCAGCAGTAGCGTGCCTTCGGCGCCCGCCGCGGCATACAGATTCTCCCAGGTCGCCGGATGCAGCGTGCGCATCTCGGCAATGACCTGGGCGCGGATGGACGGATCCTTCAGCCGTGCAATCCAGGCCTCCAGGCCCCCGTCCTGGACCCAGGAGGGCATCGCGGCGTCCAGTCCTGTGGCCCCCGCGGTGTAGGTGTACATATTGGCGCTGAGACGCACGCCCGACGCGCGCGCACGCTCTACCTGCGCAATGACCCCGTCGAGCTTGCCCCAATTGTCGCGCCCGGAAACCTTGAGGTGATAGATCTCGGCAGGTGCACCGCTCGCCTTCGCGATATCGATGGTCTCCTGCAGCGCGGCCTCGATCCGGTCGCCCTCGCTGCGCATATGCGCCGTGTAGATGCCGCCGCATCGGGCCGATTCCTGCGCCAGCGCGATGAGTTCCGCCGTCCTGGCATAGGTTGCAGGCGAGTAGATCAGAGCCGTGGTCACACCGAGTGCGCCTTGCTCCATCGCCTGATGCACCAGGCCCTGCATCTGCCTCAACTGTTGCGGTGTCGGCTGTACATCGCCTTCGCCCAGTACATAGGTTCTGACCGCGGGCGCGCCGACGAAGGACGCAATGTTTGGAGCGATCCCGCGACGCTCGAGCGTCTCCAGGTATTCACCCAAGGTGTTCCAGGTCACCGCATACTTGATGTCCGACTGGCGCGCAACCATCAACTTTCGCATGGCTTCATTCAACGGACCCATCGAGTCCTCGCCGATCACCTCGAGCGTGACGCCCTGCGTGAGATCGCTGAGCGCGCGGCCATCGGCAAACAGCGATTCTTCCGGGTGCGCGAGCATGTTGATGAAGCCGGGCGCGATCGCCTGACCTTTGACATCGATCTCGGTGCGCGCGCCGCCGCTGGCATGCGGGCCGACGTAACTGATGCGATCGCCATCGACCGCGAGGTCACCGCGAAACGGCGGCCCACCCGAGCCGTCATAGATGACACCGTTGCGAAACACCAGATCGTGGACCGTGCCGCCCCCGGCAACCGCGGCACCTGCGGCGAGTGCAAGAGCGAGGATCGCGCCCGCGGCCCTCAAGCTCATGGACCTCATCGTCGCGCCGCTGCAATCCACGCTTCGACGTCCTCCAGCTTGCGCGGAATGTCCGCGGTCAGCAGTCTGTAGCCCTTGTCGGTGATCAACACCATGTCCTCGATGCGTACGCCGAAATTGCGCTGCGGCAGGTACACACCCGGCTCTACCGTGATGATGGCACCGGCAGGCAAAGGCTTTTCGTAGGCGCCGGCATCGTGCACGTCGAGGCCGACAAAATGGCCGAAGCCGTGGATGAAGTCGGCCAGATGCCCGGATCGCCGCAGCGACTCTTCAGCCGCGTGCTGCAGGTCCGCCATCGTCACGCCCGGCCTGATCGCCGCGAAAATATCCTCCTGCGCCTGATAGACGGCGCGATACACCGCGGCCTGCTCCTCGGTGAAGTGACCCGTGACCGGATAGGTGCGGGTAACGTCGGCAGCATAGCGACCGTATTCTCCAGCCGCATCGATCACGACCAGATCGCCGTCGCTGAGCAGGCGACTGTTCTGATCCCAGTGCAGCACTGCGCCGTTGGGACCACTGCCGACGATGGAGGGATAAGACAACCCGGTCGCACCGGCGGCGTAGAACGCATATTCAATCTGCGTCTGTACGTCGCGTTCCGAAACCCCGGCGATCGTGGCGCGCGCGGCCACATCGTGGCCCTTGCGCGTGATGGCAATCGCCTGCTGCATTCGGGCAATCTCCTCCGGGCCGTGCGCTTCGCGCAGGCCTGCCATCAGGCCGCGTCGGTAAACCACCCGCAGGCCGTAGCGGGAAGCGACCCGCAGCGAAAGCTCCGCGTCATTGCGATCGCGAGCGCCAGCACTGGCCGGCACGATGATGGCAATACAGTCGTATTCCTGTGCGGCGTCCATCAACCCCGCATCAGGCATGCCCCGCCGTACCCTGTCCACGCCGTACCGGCTCAGCAGCGCCGGTGACACCGAATCACGCGGCCCGGTCCAGCGCTCGGCCTCCGGATCGCGCGACTTGAGGTACAGCGTCGTTTTCGTGTAGCGCGACCTGGGCGCCAGAATCAAGTGGGCATCGGGCTCGTTGATGCCGGTCAGCCAGAAAAAATCTCCGTCCTGACGAAAATCCTCGGTGACACCGGACACACCGCCCTGTGCGGAAACCACCGCCAGGCAGCCTTCGAGTGAATTGAGCACGCGCTCGCGGCGCTGGCGATAGACCTCGACCGGAATATCCGCCGCTGGAGCGGGGGTGGGATGAGAGAACGCGCCGCTCACGGCGGCAGTGAGAATCCACACACTGAGCATCATGACCCCCTGAGATTCTCCTGGTCGTCCGCTACGCCCTGGTCGTGCGCTACGCGAATAGTCCCGCGATGGTGTTGACGGCCAGCGCCGCCTCGGCGCGATCGGGCTGGGCGCTGTCATCGCCGTAGCCGTAATAGTCGTTCTCGCCAACCATCTGGAATACCATGCCGTCGCGCCGCGGGATGAAGCTCGTCCCCTTGTAGAACAGCCCATAATGAATATCCGGCTGCGGGATCATTCGCGCCAGCTGCCCGCGAACCGGAACCACGCTCTCGTCGCCGAACAACGCCCGTGCGCCGTAGCCGGTCGCATTCACCATCGTCCTCTGACGCACCGCGACCAGATCGGAGGCGCTGTGAAACTCGACGATTTCGATCTTGCCGCCGTTGGCCAGATAGTCGGACATCAGCATGCGTGTGTAGGCACTCAGATTGAACAACATCCACGGTGCGGCATGCACGGTGCGCTTGCCGAAGGGATGCGTACCGGGAGGATATTCTTTGGCCTTGGGCTGCAGATCGGGCAGCAGCTCATCGGACAGCT
>DATMRM010000307.1:0-4546 GCA_035566155.1 Steroidobacteraceae bacterium
GGTTCAGGGAGAGAAACAAGGGGCTTGCCGCAGCGTATTCATAGGTGGGGAGCGGGTAATCTCGCAGCGAACCAGAGGACACGCCCACCGAGTGCGTCGAGATGCTCTACGAAGGTCAGACGCGGAGGGGGAACCTCAAGATTACGCGCCGCCACGCCTGATATTGGTGTCCGCATATATGGTGGATTGCAACGGTCAGGGAGCCTGAGCGACCGCGTTGAGGCCCATCGCAAAGGCGAGCCCCGCCGCCGCGGTGTGCGCGCCGGCGCGCGCATCTTCCACTTGTCTCTCGGCGTCGGCTACGGCGTTTTCTTCTGCCGCAAGGTCCGTATAAGTTCCGACACCCTGCTGGTAAGAGTGAAGCGCGGCATCGTAGGACGTATCGGCCGCCCGGCGCACCGTTTCCGCCGCGTCATATTCCGCGAGGCTGCTCAACAGCTCATCGTAAGCGCGGACTACCTGCTGCGCGACGCTATCACGCGTCTGCGACAAATCGGCTTGTGACTCGCGCACCTTCGCACGTGCGATCGAGATACGGCTGGCGCGCTCGCCGCCATCGAAAAGCGGGATGCTGAACGAAAACAGGATGCTTCCGCCGGCCTGGTTGACGGTCGAGGTCGGTCCGCCGTCCGAGCGGAGCGCGCCGACGTTCTGGAATACCTGGGCACTGAGCCCGATCGTCGGGCGGTAGGCACGCTGCGCGCCTTTCAGGGACGCTTCCGCCGAATCCACTTTCCCCAGCGCAGCAATGATATCGGGTCGATGTGCCATCGCTGCGTTAATGGCTGCCGCTATACTCTGATTGGGCGACGCGGGCGGAGGAGTGTCCGAAGCGTCACTCACTTCCAATGGCGTGGCCGCCGGAATGCCGAGCGCGGCGATCAGGTTGGCCATGGCCGTGCGCTCTGCGCCCTCGTCGGCAGCGACTGAATAGCGAGCCTGTGCGGTCTGTCGTTGTGCCTGAGCCAGAGCGACGATCGTGGCAAGACCACGATCGCGCTTCGCCTGCGTCGCTGTCTCGACAGTCTGCGCAGTTGTCAGCGCCTTGCGAGCCGCACGCAAGCGTCCGCGCGATGCGCCGAGTGCGAAGTAGGTCTGGGAGACTTCGAGCACGATTTTTTGGTGGACGGCGGTGAAGCCTGCGTTCGCCACGAACGAGTCGGCGCGCGCCGCTTCGAGATTCGCATCCCGACGACCGAAGTCGAACAGGAGCCACTTGAGCGCGAGCGAAGGAATGATCTCGCGTGACTCCGATACGAAATAACCCTTCGGGTCGAGGTTCTTGGGGATCGGCAACGGCGTGCGCTCAAAACCGCCCAGCGCTTCCATCGAAAGCTGCGGCAGATAGGAACTCTCTACCAGGCCAATGGCGGCGGCGGCGGCGCGTGCCGCTTCCCAGGCCGCGCGCGTTTCAGGGTTGGCGCGTTGGGCGAGATCGATGAGTGCCGGCAGATCGTAGGGTTTCTTAACCCAATCACCGGGACCAGTCTCTAGAGCCGCGGCGCGCTCAGTGGCGGACTCTGGAATGGGCCAGGGTCGGTCGGGAGCCGAAGGTGTCTGCGCATGCAACGCACTTCCCAGAAGGGACGTCGCGAGCGCCAGTGTTGTTCGCCTACGCCAATTGCGGCGACGTTTGGACATGCTCGGTCTCGGTCGCGACAAAAGCGGCGGCAGCCCGACGTTCGATCTCGTTCACGTCGGGCAACCGCGCTAGCTGCGAAATACGATCAGGTAGCAAATCGAGCTCAAAGCGGCTCAGCTCTTCCCAGTGTCGCGCGCGCGTGAGAGCTTCAATCGTGCGCTGCCGGTTGGCTGACTGCTCCACCCTGGAGCTCAGGAGCGTCGCGGTGTAGCGCTGCGCGTCTGCTAACGCTGCTCGGAGTCTCGTGATTGCCGACTCGGGCCATAGGGTGCTGAACACCACTGTCATTACGATATTCCCCAAGAGGATACCCACCACTCTGTCTCGCAAAACCGTCAGGTCGGTGGCTGGCGAGTCCGTCTGCAGCAACCCTAAGAAGAAAGCGAAGGCGATTTGCAGGCCGGCATACGACAGCCGTTCGCTGCTCGTCGCGACCCAACCCGCGAACAGCGCGACGACCGCAGTGAGCACGGATAACTGGCCGATGTCGGTGAAGTGAGGAAGGAGGAAAACGATCGAGAGTCCGGCAAGCAGTCCACCGATGATGGCGCCCGAGAGTCGCAGCAGCAGCTTTTGCACTGTCTCGCCGACGCTACCGAGCGCAACGAAGAAGCACGTTATGATGGAAGTGCGAAGGCCAGGCCAATCGAGCATCGTGTACACGCTATACACAATCATGATCGCGAGAGTCGTCTTCAGTGCGAACTGCCAATGAGCGGGATTGCTGAACATATCGGGCACGAACAGTTGACGTGGCTTGTGCCCGGCGGGAGAAGCCTGGTGCGCATCTGAGCGAGAGAGCTCGCGTTGTAGCTCAGTGAAGGCGTGAGTGGCAGCAAGTGCCTCCGGCGACGACGCCGTTTCGGGAGTCTCCTCGGCCACAGGGCTTCGTCGCTCCAGTGCGCTGAGGCAACCTCGAAGCAGTTGGGACAGGCGTTGTCGGTCGCGCAGTGGAATGGGGTCCGGATACGCCTCGAGAATAACCAGCGCATCCAGCAACCGCTGAATCGCAGCTGGATTCCGGGACTTCTCGATGAGCGGCACCAGGATTGCGCGCCACTGCACAAGTCGCCCGGCGATTTGGCCGCTAGTGAGCGCGGAGTCGAGATCTGTGAGGACCTCTCTAACGCCGCGCTCGGCCAGGGCCGATGCCAAGGGCCCGAAGAGCAGATTGATCAGTACCGTCGTCACCACGGGAACGACTACGACCACCCATAGCCACAGGGTCGTTCGCGTGAATGCCTCCGGACCCTCCACATCGACGACCGACTGCACCGTCACGATCAGGAAGCCGGCGAGGAAGGAAACAGGCCCGAGCGCAAAGGTGCGGGCGCTGAACATAGCCAGGAAGGTCGTCAAGGCCATTGCGGGCAGGCGGATTGCCGGATCACCCAAGGCGATCTGTGAGAGTCCCAGTGTGAGAATTACTGCAAGCGTGATGGCGAGCACTGCGCCAACGCCCGTCGTTACAGTCGCGGCACTGTCATCCTTGCTCGTCAGGAAGACCATGTAGGCCATGTACGCGGCGAGCGGAATGCGAAACACCATCGCAATCGCAACCGTAATCGTGCAGGCCGCGGCTATACGCACGACGGCGAGCCCGCGGCCTTCTTCCGGCGCGAGTTCTTGCCCAAGGAACGCGAGAAAGGACGCGGGGCGTTCCACGCGTCTAGTGAGAGTCGCCATGATGAACTTTGACCGATGCCGTCATGCCGACATGCATCGCTTCGGCCGGTGGTGAGTTCAGACGGACCCATACGGGGAAACGCTGCGCCACAACCACCCAGTTCAGATCGCGGCCCACCTGGGGCAGACCGGGGCCGTCCTGATCCGATGACTGCACGCCCGAACCCAAACTCTCGACGCGCCCACTGATAGCTCGCCCGCTATCCGCCATCGTCCACACCGTCGCGCGATCGCCGACAGCGATTCGCGGCAGCTCGGTTTCGCGGAAGTCCGCAATCGCATACCAGGCATCGGACTTGATGAGACTGAATAGCGGACGACCGGAAAGTGCGAATGTGCCTTCCGCGATCTGCAGCCCGACGACTACACCGTCGAATGGTGCGCGCAGGGTCGTGAGCTCGAGATTGCGCGCCGCAAGTGCTTCTGCCGCTTCGGCCCCTTCCAATTGAGCGGCGAGGCTCAGCGTGTCGCCGACAGCCTGGTGAGCTTGAGTGGCGCTCTTGGTCAGTGCGCTGAGCGCAGCGAGCGCAGAGGACTCGTTGGTACGCGCTTCGTCCAGCTGCTGCTGGGTGACATAACCGGGAGCGACGAGTGGCTCCAGGCGCTCGCGCGTGTCCCGGGCGTACTTCAATTGTTCGCGTGCTTTTTGAACCTGGCTCTCCGCCGCTTGTGCACCGGAATCTTGCGATTCCACCTGCCTGCCCGTGAGTCCTATCTGCGCTTTGAGCGCTGCGACCTGCGCGCGGGCTTCCCGAAGCTGCATGTCATAAGGAACCGGATCGATCAGAATGAGCGGGCTGCCCTTGGAAACGTACTGGTCGTTGGCAATGCAGACACGAACGATGCGTCCGTTGATTTCGGAGGCCATCGCCGCGCTGAACGCAAACAGACGAGCGTCGTGGGTGCGCGGCCGCCGGTCAATTGCGAACACCACTAGCGTTCCGAGGACCAGTGCGGCGGCGATCGAGCCGAGCGCGATGAGCTTTCCTCGCTGCGTGACTCCGCTATTCGCGTCAGTGGGGCTCATGCGAGCCACACGAGCCACAGGGCAAACGTCGTCGCGCAGCCGATCGAGAGCAGCACAACCAGCGGCGCAGGCAGCTCACCGAGCAGCCCGGTAGCCTTGAACGCGACACGCGCGACCAGTGCAGCCACGAGCCCAATAAGGGCACACACCATCCACGACGGGAAATACGACCCGAGAATGCTGCGCGAGGG
>DATMRM010000308.1:0-11435 GCA_035566155.1 Steroidobacteraceae bacterium
CCTTCTTGTCGGCACTCTTCCACAGAATCGACGCGCAACCTTCGGGCGAGATGACCGAATAAGTGCTGAACTCGAGCATCAGCAGCCGATCGCACACACCGATCGCCAGTGCTCCGCCCGACCCGCCCTCACCGATCACAACGGTGACGACCGGTACGCGCAGTGTGGACATCTCAAACAGGTTGCGCGCGATCGCTTCGCTCTGTCCGCGCTCCTCCGAACCCACTCCGGGATAGGCCCCGGGCGTATCGATCAGTGTGATCAGCGGCAAGCCGAAGCGCTCGGCCATTTTCATGAGCCTGAGGGCTTTGCGATAGCCCTCAGGCTTCGGCATGCCGTAGTTGCGGCGCACGCGCTCCTTGGTATCGCGCCCTTTTTGATGGCCGATGACCATGACCGGCGCTCCCTCCAGGCGCGCCAGCCCGCCGACGATGGCCAGATCGTCGGCGTACATTCGATCGCCATGCAGCTCCTGGAAGTCCGTCAGCATCGAGGCGACGTAATCGAGCGTGTAGGGGCGCTGCGGATGCCGCGCGAGCTGAGTGATCTGCCAGGGTGTAAGACTGGAGAAAATCGACCGTGTCAGCGCGCGACTCTTCGCGCGCAGCTTGGTCATCTCCTCCTCAATGTTGACTTCGGTATCCGAACTCACATGGCCGAGCTCTTCGATCTTGGCTTCAAGTTCGGCAATCGGCTGCTCAAAATCCAGGAAGCTGACGGCCATCTAGGGTCGACTCTTTTCCCTCTAAGCGGGCCTGAAGGGTACGGGTAGGCGCCCTGCCGCGCAAGGCGCCCCCGATCGGCGCTCAAGGGGCATGCAGTGCCGCGATCACCTCCGTCACCAGCCGGCCAACGCTCTGGATATGCTCCAGTGGCGCCTGCGATACGCCCAAACGCACGACCACCAGCTGCTCCGAGGGCACAATTACAACATACTGACCGAAGCTGCCGCGGGCAAAATAGGCATCCGGTGGTACGCCCGGCAGACCCCAGGCAACGTTGAGCAAGCCGGTGTGCGGGATGCGAGTGTGAGTCAGGTTGAGCCAGAAGCTCGCGCCATATCCGGTATCCAGCGTCTGCGTGGTCGAATAGGCAACCCAGCCCTGCGGCAGAATGCGCCGCCCGGAGACGACCCCATCGTCCAGATAGAGCTGTCCGAGCCGCGCCCAGTCACGGGCGGTCGCGTAGACGAAGGTCTCCCCGTAGGGTGTACCGGTAGCGTCGAACTCGATCGTCGCGCGATGCATGCCGATTGGATCGAGCAGGTTCTCATGCGCGAAGCGCAGCACATGCGGTGCGTCGCCTCCCACGGCATCGCGCAGCATGCGCGACAGCACCAGATAGTTGCCGTTGGTATATCGCCATTCGTGGCCGGGGGTCGCGCTGAAACCGCGCCCGCGGGTGTACTGCACGCGGTCGCGTTCGAGCAGGAGTGCCTGCGACATCGGATCGAAGCCCGACTCGGTCTGCAGCAGGTCGATGCCGCTGGTCTGACGCAGCAACTGATTGACGCTCACCGAGCGATTCAGCGGCGCCTGTGTGTCCAGCTCGAGCCGTCCCTGCCTGACCAGGATGCCGATGAGTGCGTTGGTGACGGCTTTGCTCATCGACCAGCCCGCATAGGGCGTCTCGATCCCACCGTCCGAGGCATACCGTTCGGCGATGATCTGTCCGCGGTGCATGAGCACGACAGCTTGCGTATTGAGGGGTGCCTGGTGTGGGGTGTCTTCGAACGCCTGATCGAGCGCGGCCTGCAGCCGCGCATCGGCCGGACGCACCAGGGGCAGCTCGTCCGCTCGGCTGGCTGCGAGGGGGACAGGGATGTTCAGCGGATCATCATCGTGCTGCAGGACACAGCCCAAGCCATCGCGGTAGAGCGCGCGCGACCTGAATCCGCCACCGATGGTCGTGGTCACCTCACGGCGCTCGCGATCAACCTGGTAGTGCACGGTCCAATTGATGACATTCATTCCTGCCTTGGGCGCCATCAGCTTGCGGTAGGTGGAATCGGCGTCCAGGCCCGAGACAAAGACCGCGGAGCACAGGAAATGACTGGTCCCGGCCGAGGCCACAGAGATTGACCGAGCGAGCGAGCAACCGCTGACCAACCCGATCAGAATGACCGGACTTATTGACTTGCAGAGTTTCATTTTGCCGCCTCCGTTTCAGTGGTGACGGCGATTTCAATGGCAAGCGCCTGTCCGAGGCTCGCCGGAGTCGAAATGCGTTAGCCGATTTTGGAATGCACCGGCCGGATGCGCCGAAATTCGCTGGGTGTCATCCCGGTCTGGGCCTTGAACGCCCGATTGAAGGGGCCGAGAGACTGAAAACCGCAATCCATCGCCACGCTCAGAACCGAGGTATCGGCCTGACGCCGCTCCGCGAACATTGCCTTCGCGTGCTCGACGCGGTAGTGGTTGAGGAAGGCGTTGAAATTGCGATAGCCAAGTCCCTGATTGATGATCCGCCGGACTTTGTACTCCAGCAGACCCAGCTTCGCCGCCAGAGCACCGATCGTCAGAGCGCCATCGCGGTAGAGCTGATCGCGGGTCATCGAGCGCTCGACTTCCGCGATCAGGCTGGGGCTCGTATAGACCTCATCGGCCGCAGGCGCCGGTGGCGGTGCTGCCTCCTCGACCGGCAGCAACGCCTCGATGTCAGTGCGCAGCAGTAGCCAGGTGATCGTGCCGACAATCAGCAGCAGAATCGCTGCGTTGGCGATGCTCCAGAGGGGCACCGCACGCGCCGACATCGGCAGAAAGCGCACCAGGCTGCTGATCATCAGATGCAGGGCGGCGGCGGCAACCACGAACAGTCGCAACCGACGCCGCACCTCGAGCAGGTCCGCGCGCCAGGTAGCCACGGTGCGCAACAACGCGAGCGCGGCGAAGCTCAGCGTGGCGAGCAGCTGTCCCGCCTGCAGAAACGGATGCAGCGCCGATGACCCGAAGAGTCTCAGACAGGTCACCGTGAGTAGGCCCATGGCCACCCACAGCGCTGCGTGCCACGATCGCAGATGAAACTCTTCGTCGAACAACGCGCTCGCCAGCAGCCACAGTAGTACGCAGTTGGCACCGCCGACGAAATAGAGCGGCGCCTGCCAGTCGCTGACCGGATCGTTGTGTGACCAGAACGAGCAGATGACGTAGGCAGCGGTGCTGATGGCAAAGGCTGCCCCGAGACGCGCCACCGTCGCGCGCGCGTGCTCGCGCAGCAGCAGCACTGCGATCAGCAGCAGCAGTGCCAGGACGCCGCCCCGTATCATCAGATCTGCCGACTGAAGCCCCATAGGCCTACCTAGCGCGCCAGCGCCGCCGAGTTGGACGAGATCTCCTGGCCGTATACCAGACGCACGGAACTTGCCCCGAGCAGATGTTCCAGTTTCTCCAGCAGCGTGCTGCTCGGCCGGATCCTCCATGACTCGCTCAGCGCCAGCGTGCCAGCGGCTTCGGTTCCGCGGTAACACAACAGGATCGTGCACTGCCCGCCCAGCGAATCGCGCAGCAGTCCCTCCAGACGCAACAATGTCTGTCCGTTGAACTGCGCTGCATTGCCTGACAGCACCAGGCGCCGTGCCAGTCGTTCGCGCACGGCTTCCAGCTTCTGCACCTGCTTGACGGCGACCCTCCAGGCGTCGCTGAACTCATCGAAGCGCAGCGCGCCTTCTACCTGCACCAGGGCATCCTTCACGATCAGATCACGATGCCGCTGGTAGACCTCCTCGAACATGGTCGCTTCCATGCGACCGCTGCGGTCATCGAGCATGAAACTCACCCGTGGACCGCGCCGGCGGATCTCGACGATCAGACCCGCGAGCGTTATGTTGCGCGCGTCGATATAGGAGCGCGCCGGATCGATCGGTCCGCTCGCCCGCTCGCTCGCAAACTCGGCGATGCGCCCGGATGCGAAATACGGCAGATCCGCCTCGAACGGCGCGATGGGATGTCCGGTCAGGAACAAGCCTAGCGTCTCGCGCTCACCGGCCAGGCGCTGTGACGCCGTCCATTCCGCCAGCGGTTTCAGGTTGAGGCTTTCGCTCGCTGCCACCGCCGCATTGCCAGCGAAGATATCGCCCTGTCCGGCCTCGTGCCGGCGCGCGTTCTGCTCGCCCCCGAGCAGCGCCTCATCCAGCCGCGCCATCAAGGTGGCGCGGTTCTCAGCCAATCCGTCGAGGCTGCCCGATCGGATCAGCGCTTCGAACACGCGGCGGTTGAGCCGCGTCAGATCCACCCGCCGGCACAGATCGACCAGCGTGCGATAGCGGCCGCCGCGTTCGCGTTCCTCAACCAGAGCCTCGACCGCCGAGCGACCGACACCCTTGATCGCGCCCAGGCCATAACGAATCGTACGTGCGTCGGCCACAGCGAATGCGTAGCGCGATGAATTCACGTCCGGAGGCTGCACGGTCAGTCCGATCTTCGCGCATTCATCGATCAGCGTGACCACTTTGTCGGTGTGGTCCATGTCGGCCGACAACACCGCTGCCATGAAGGCGGCCGGATAGTGCGTCTTCAGATACGCGGTCTGGTAGGACAGGAGCGCGTACGCCGCCGAATGCGATTTATTGAACCCGTAGCCGGCGAATTTCTCCATCAGGTCGAAGATGTGCGCGGCAACGCGATCACTCACGCCACGGGCGCGGGCACCGTCGACAAATATCGACCGCTGCTTCGCCATCTCCTCCGGCTTCTTCTTACCCATCGCCCGGCGAAGCAGGTCGGCGCCACCGAGCGTATAGCCGGCCAGCACCTGCGCGATCTGCATCACCTGCTCCTGATACAGGATCACGCCATAAGTGGGCGTCAGTACCGGCTTCAGATCCGGGTGCAGATAGTCGATCGCGGCCTGGTTCTTACCGTGCTTGCGGTTGATGAAGTCCTCGACCATGCCCGACTGCAGGGGACCCGGACGAAACAGCGCCACCAGCGCGATGATGTCTTCGAAGCAATCCGGCTGCAGGCGACGGATCAGATCCTTCATGCCACGCGACTCGAGCTGGAATACGGCCGTCGTCGTGCAGGCTTTCAGCAACGCATAGGTTGCCACATCGTCCATCGGCAAGGCCCCGAGTTCGAGCGGCGGCTGGTCGCTCGCGGTGCGACTGGCGTTGATCGTTGCCACGGCCCAGTCCAGCACCGTCAGCGTGCGCAGACCCAGGAAATCAAATTTCACCAGGCCCGCCGCCTCGACATCGTCCTTGTCGAACTGCGTAATGACGCTGGTACCGCCGTGCTCGCAGTACAGCGGCGTGAAATCGGTCAGCACCGAGGGCGCAATCACCACGCCGCCGGCGTGCTTGCCGGCGTTGCGCGTCAGGCCCTCGAGCGAGCGCGCCAGATCGAGCAGGCCGCGCACATCCTCATCTTCCGCATACAGACGCTTGAGCTCTGGTTCCTTGGCCAGCGCATCCTCAAGTGTGATCCCAAGCTCGAACGGAATCAGTTTGGCGATGCGGTCAACAAAACCGTAGGGATGGCCCAGCACCCGGCCCACATCGCGCACCACGGCTTTGGCCGCCATGGTGCCGTAGGTGATGATCTGGGAGACCTTGTCGTGCCCGTATTTTTCGGCCACGTACTCGATGACCCGATCGCGCCCTTCCATGCAGAAGTCCACGTCGAAGTCCGGCATCGACACGCGCTCGGGATTCAGGAAGCGCTCGAACAGCAGGTCGTACCGCAACGGGTCGATGTCCGTGATGCGCAACGCATAGGCCACGAGCGAGCCGGCGCCTGAGCCGCGCCCCGGGCCGACCGGCACGCCATGCTCGCGTGCCCAGCGGATGAAGTCGGCGACGATCAGAAAATATCCCGCGAACCCCATGGGACAGATGACATCGAGTTCGCTGGCCAGGCGTGCGCGATAGTGCACGGCCGCCTCCTCGGAGGCTGCCAAAGCGCTCAGGCGTGTCTCCAGGCCGAGCGCCGACTGCCCACGCAGGTATTCATTGACGTCAATGCCGCACGGCACCGGGTAATCCGGCAGACGGGCCTGACCGAGCGTGAGCTGCAAACTGCAGCGGCGTGCGATCTCAACGGTGTTGGCCAGCGCCTCGGGTACATCCTCAAACAGCCGCTGCATCTCGGCGGCAGTGCGCAGATACTGCTGCGGCGTGTAGCGACGGGGCCTTGCGGCATCCGCCAGCAGCGCACCATCGTGAATGCAGACTCTGGCCTCATGCGACTCAAAATCCTCCGCGCGCAGGAACCGCACGTCGTTGGTCGCAACCACTGGCAGGTCGTACCGCACGGCCAGCTTGAGCGCGGCGGGCAGATAGCGTTGCTCCTCGGGCCTGCCGATGCGCTGCAACTCCAGGTAGTAGCGGTCTTCGAACAGCGAGCACCAGAACTCGAGTGCCACTTCGGCCTGCGCCATCCGATCGTGCAGCAGCGCTCGGCCCACATCGCCCTCGTGCGAGCCAGACAGCGCAATCAGGCCCGCAGTCGTCTCGCGCGTCAGCCAGGTGCGATCAACCAGCGGCACGGCGGTCTGTGACTGCCCCTCCAGGAACGCACGGCTGACAAGCCGCGCCAGGTTCTGATAGCCCACCAGGTCCTGACACAGCAGCGTCAGACGCGACGGCCCCTGCTTCTCGTCGAGCCCGCGCAGCATCAGATCCACGCCGATGATTGGCTGCACGCCGTTCGACAGCGCTTCGCGATAGAACTTCACCATCGCGAACAGGTTGCCCTGATCGGTCAGCGCCACCGCCGGCATACCGGCGGCAGCAACCGCCTGCATCAACCCGGGGACTCGCACCACGCTGTCGATCAGCGAGTACTCGGTGTGCAGGCGCAGATGTACGAAGGTCGCAGTCATTTCAGCGATGTCTCACTCCTGGGCCGTTTCCGGAAACATCTCGAGCGTCCCAAACCGCAGCTCTCCCGACAGCCAGCTCTTGAGCGGATTGAAGCTGCGACGATGAATCGCGCTTGGCCCTAATGCAACCAGTGCTTTCACATGGGATCGTGTGCAATAGCCAAAGTGTTTGCCCAGCCCGTAGCCCGGATAGCGCTCGTCCTGGCGGACCATCCACGCGTCGCGATAAGTCTTGGCGATGATCGAGGCAGCGCTGACGCAGGCCACCGAAGCATCCCCGCCGACGACGGTTCGAATGACGCATTCTGCAAAACAATCATGCAGCTGCGGCGCACAGTTACCGTCGATTATGATTTGCGTTGGACGCGCTGACAGCCCCAGCAGAGCGCGCCTCATCGCCAGCAGCGTCGCCTGCAGAATATTGATCGCATCGATTTCATCGTGATCGGACTGCGCCACCGCCCAGGCGAGCGCGCGCTCACGGATGCGCTCGGCCAGCACTTCGCGCCGCTCGGCGCTGAGCTGTTTGGAATCACGCAGGCCGCGAATCCGTTGCGCGGGGTCAAGGATTACCGCGGCGGCGACCACGGGTCCGGCAAGAGGTCCGCGCCCGGCTTCGTCCACCCCTGCGATCAGTTCGCGCAACCTTGCGGCCCTCCTTCAGCGTTCCGAAGCTTAAGATATATTTTAGGATATATCTTCGCTCGCGCCGATTTTCTTCGGCACCGGATCTGGCGGCATGTGGCACCCCTAGCGCGAAGACGGCGCGCGCTCGCGCAGCATTCTCAGAATCTCATCGGCGGCGCGCTCCGCGCCACCGGCCTGCAACGCACGATGCACCTGCAGGAATTTCTGCTCAAGGTAGTGCCGGCGTGGAACGTCACGCAACGTCTGTTCGACCGCCGCGCTCAGGTTGGCGGACGTCACCGCCTCCTGCAGAAATTCGGGCGCCACCTGCTCGCCCGCCAGCAGATTCGGCAGCGAGAAATACTTCAGCCGCACCAGCCGCAGGGTGCGGGCCAGGAACGCCGTGAGGGAACCAAAGCGATAGGCCACCACCATCGGGCAACGGCACAGCAACGCCTGCAATGTCGCCGTGCCCGAGGCGATCAGTGCGGCATCGGCCGCCGTCAACGCTTCACGCGCCTGCCCGTCCAGCAGCTTCAACGGCAACTCACCGGCGCCGGGCGTTGCTGCTAGTGCGCGGCTGAACTCGGCACGCGCGGCGGCGTTCGCCATCGGCGCCACCAGACGCAGCTGCGGGATGCGCCGATGCAGCTCGAGCGCGGCGGCAATGAAGGTCGAGCCGAGGTGGCGCACCTCGCTCAGGCGGCTTCCTGGGAGCAGCGCGAGCACCGGTTGCGCCGGATCGGCCGGCAGTCCCAGGCTCGCGCGGGCGGCGGCGCGGTCCGACGTGAGCGGAATCTGATCGGCCAGCGGATGGCCGACGAACTGCGCTCGCACCGCATGGTCGCGGTAGAACGCCGGCTCGAACGGCAGCAGGCACAAGATCAGATCGCAGCGCCGCGCGATGCTGCGTACCCGTCCCTGACGCCACGCCCAGATCTGCGGACTGACATATTGAACGGTAGCGATGCCCTGCTGCTTGAAGCGTCCGGCCAGCCCCAGGTTGAACGCCGGCGAGTCGATGCCAATGAACACGTCGGGCTTCCACGCCGTGATACGCTCAATCAGCATCGAGCGCAGACGCAGCAGCCGCGGCAGCTGCAACAGCGGATCGATAAACCCCATGACGGCCAGCTCATGGGCATCGGCCAGCGTCTCGCACCCGGCCTCGCGCATGGCAGGCCCGGTGACGCCGCGAACCTCGAGCGTTGCCACCCGCTCGCGCAGCGCGCGGATCAGCGCACCGCCCAGCGTGTCGCCGGAGGTCTCACCGGCAACGATCGCAATCTTCAGGGCCGATGCGGCGGGCATCCCTTTTGCGGTCAGCGGATCAGGCTGCGTTCCGAGTTCTCAATGAAGCTCAGCAACACCTTCAACTCGGGCTGCGAGGCGGCAAGCTCGTTGAGCTGCTTCACGGCGGTATCGAGCGGCAGATCGCTGCGATACAGGATCCGATAGGCGTTCTTCAGGTTGCGGATCTGTTCGGCCGTAAAGCCGCGCCGCTTGAGTCCTTCGATGTTGATGGAGTGAGGAACCGCCGGATTGCCGACAGCCATGACGTAGGGCGGCACGTCCTTGGTGCAACCGGCGTGGTGGGCGATGAAAGCATGCGCACCAATCCTGACGTACTGATGAACAGCGGCGTAGCCGCTCAGAATCGCCCAATCACCCAGGTGGACGTGGCCACCAATCATCGCCAGGTTGGACATCACGACGTTGTTGCCGATCACACAGTCGTGCGCGACATGGGTATACGCCATGAGCAGGTTATCACTGCCGATGCACGTGACTGCGCGATCGTGGACCGTACCGAGGCTGATGGTGCAGTACTCGCGAATGCTGTTGCGATCGCCGATTTCCAGTCGCGTGGGCTCGCCTCGGTGCTTGAGATCCTGCGGCGCCTCGCCGAGCGACGAGAACTGGAAGATTCTGTTGTCCTGCCCGATCGTGGTGTGCCCGTTGATGACCACGTGTGGCGCGACCACGGTGCGCGCCCCGATCACGACGTCGGCGCCAATGATGCTGAAGGGACCAATCTGTGCGTCGGGAGCGATCTTTGCGCCCGACGCTACGATCGCCTGCGCACTGATCATGGCAGCTCCGGCACCGCCGCAGCGCCACCGCTGGATTTCAGATCCGGCGCGATCATGATCAGGGCGTTGGCGACTTCTTCGTCGCCCACCTCCGCGCGCGTCGCCAGCCGCCAGATGCCCTTGAAGTTGCGCTCGAAGTTGGCCGTCAGAATTAACTGATCGCCCGGCGCGACCGGTTTGCGAAACCGCGCTTTGTCGATGCCCACAAAATAAAAACGCGTGTTGTCGTCGGGAAAGGCATTGGCTGTCAGGAATGCCAGCAGGCCGGCGACCTGCGCCAGCGCCTCAATGATCATCACGCCCGGCATCAATGGCCGGTTGGGGAAATGCCCGGTGAAGTACGGTTCGTTGTAGGTAACGTTCTTCAGCGCCCGGATGCTCTGTCCCGCGACATAGTCCAGTACTCGATCCACCAGCAGGAATGGATAGCGATGCGGCAATCGCAGCATGACGCTATTGATGTCGAGGTTGGTCGCGTCATTCATTCTGTGTCGTCCTTTCGCAGCCGTTGTTCGCGCCGCACTCCGAGCTTCATCCGTGCCACGATCCGATGCCAGGTCCTCACCGGCTCGAGCCCTACCACCCCGGAATAGATTCCGGGCTGTTTGATCGAGTGCGGTACAGCCGACTTACCAGTGATGACCACATCATCGCAAATCTGAATATGGCCTGCGAATCCTACATGGCCGCCGATCATGCAGCGCGCGCCGATGCGGGTACTGCCCGCCACCCCGGTGCAGCCCGCGATCGCGGTGTGCTCACCGACGAAGACGTTGTGGCCGATCTGTATCTGGTTGTCGAGCTTCACGCCGCTGCTGATCACGGTGTCGTCCATGGCGCCGCGATCGATCGTGGTGTTGGCGCCAATCTCCACGTCATCGCCGATGCGCACACTGCCGACCTGCGGCACCTTGATCCAGCCGTCGCTGTCGCGCGCCAGGCCGAAACCATCGGCGCCGATCACGACGCCCGGGTGGATCAGCACCCGCTCGCCGATCATCACATCGTGCTCGATGGTGACGCGGGAGACCAGACGGCCATCTGCGCCGATGCGAGCGTTGCGGCCGACCAGGCAGGTCGCCCCCACCAGACAGCGCGCGCCGATGCGGGCACCGGCACCGATCACGCTATAAGGGCCAATCTCTGCGCTGGGATCCACGCTCGCAGAGCAATCGACGATCGCGCTCGGATGTATCCCTGGATGCGGCACGGGGGAGGGATAGAGCAGCGCTGCGATGCGCGCGAAAGTGGCGTGCGGATTGCGATCGAGCAGCGCCGCGACCGCAGAGCCGTCGGCGCTGCGCGGATCGAGCACCACGGCCGACGCCCGGGTACTGGCCAGCAGCGGCGTCAGCCTTGGATTGGCCAGATAACTGATGGCGCCGGGGCCTGCCGACTCCAGTGGCGCGATGTGATCGACACGGGTGTCCGGATCCCCGCGCAATTCGCAGCCGAAGCGCACCGCGATCTCGCCCAGCGCGATACTCATGGCGAAGCGCCCGTCTTGGCTCGCCTAAGACTATTTGCCGTTCGAGGGCGAGGTACTCTTGGGTGGGGTCGCAGATCCGGTGCTCGGTGCGCGCGGTCCGCGAGCCTGCAGGGCACTCAGAATCTGAGGAGTAATGTCGAGGGACGGGCCTGCCCAGATCACCCCATCGGCCAGCACCAGGTCGAACTTCTGCGTCTGCGCATAGGCCTGCACTTCGTCGACCAGCGTCTTCTGCAGCTTCGACAGCTCTTCGTTCTGCCGTGAGTTGAACTCATCCTGCAGATCGTTCACCTTCAGCGACAATTGGCGATTGCCTTCGCGCAGCTCCTTCTCCGCCTGATTGCGCTGCTCGGGGGTCATCGTCGCCGAGTCACGCTGCAGAGATTCTTCCTTGGTTTTCAGGGCCT
>DATMRM010000309.1:0-6618 GCA_035566155.1 Steroidobacteraceae bacterium
ATGCGGGCCAGAGCAACTACAGTGCTGCCAAGGCCGGAGTGGAATCGATGGGTGTCGTCTGGGCGAAAGAGTTGGCGCGCTATGGCATTCGCGTGGCATCGGTGGCTCCAGGATTCACGCAGACCGAGATTCTCGCGGCCATGCGTCCCGAAGTGCTCGAAAAGCTGACGGCGCCCGTGCCCCTCAAGCGCCTTGGGAAGCCGGAAGAGATTGCGAGCGCGGTTCAGTTCATCTTCGAGAACGATTTCTTCACCGGCCGCTGCCTGGATATCGATGGGGGATTGCGGCTCTGAGTCTCCTGCGTTGCACATTTATTTCAATCAGGTGTCTCTACGCTGCCGCTAGCACAAAAATTTATCTATATAAAACAAATATATATATAAATATAAGCTCAGCCTGAATGTCTTTGCGATTCTTCTTGCAGTGCATACAAACTGCGGTATACTGTCAACACCCTGATCGCACTGGACTGCTAAGGAGAACTGACATGACCGAGTTTGACCCCAAGAGCGTTCTGGACGCCTATCGCAACGCATTCGCGCCCGTCATCAAGGCGCAGCAGGAAAGCGTGAAGGCCATTGACCGCGCTGGCCGCTATCAGTACGCGCTGGCGGGCGATTATCTGGAATGGAGCCTGGCCCAGGCCAAAGCCGCGGTGAGCGCGCAGAGCCCGGCCGAGTTCGTTTCCAAGCAAGTGGAACTGGCGAGTGTGTTCGGCGAGAAGCTGCGCACGCGCGTTCAGGAGTTCGTGACCCTGACGACCGAAGCGACTTCGAAGGTCGTGGACGCCACCAAAGTCGATGTGACCAAGAAAGCGGCGTAAAGCCGCCCGTTCGGCGCGTTTCCCCCCACTCGCGCCGAACCCGAGCTGCCGCAGACTCGCGAGCAGCTCTTGAGGCCGGAGGCGGGGGCGCCACAGGCGCCCTCGCCGACAGTCTGGCTAGTTTCCTCCTCTACAGGCACGCTGCACGGTATGGAAACGACCGTCCCCCAGCAAGCTGAGCTCGAGCGCACGATGCGCGCGCAACTGGCGACCATCACCGGCGGACTCGCCCCCGACGTCTATGTGAACGCCTGGTGGGATTGGTATCTGAATCTGGCGAAGGAACCGCCCAAGCAACTGCAGATCATGCAGGATGCTCTAGCCAAAGCGACGGACAGCTGGAACTTTGCGCTGAAGGCATCGAGCGGGCAGGCGATGTCGCCGGACCCGGCAGATCCGCGCTACGCCAACAGCGCCTGGTCGCAGTGGCCGTTCAACATTTACGCTCACAGCTACAACAACCTCGCAGACTGGTGGCAGCAGGCGTGGAGCGGTGTCGCAGGCGTGGCGTCGAAGAACGAGCGCGTGCTGGGTTTCATGGCGCGCACCACACTCGAGACGCTCTCGCCCAGCCACTATCTGGCCACCAATCCGGAGCTGCTCGAGCAGACACGCCTTGAAGCCGGCCAGAACCTGGTGCGTGGATTTCAGAACTGGCTGGACGACACCGAGCGCACGTTCGAGCACAAGGCGCCGGCCGGTACCGACAGATTTGTCGTCGGCCGCGACGTGGCCGCCACTGCTGGCAAGATCGTCATGCGCAACGATCTGGTGGAACTCATCCAGTATTCACCGAGCACCGAGTCGGTGTACGCGGAACCGATTCTGCTGGTGCCCGCCTGGATCATGAAGTACTACATCCTGGACCTGTCGGCGAAGCATTCGCTGGTGCAATATCTGGTGTCGCAGGGTCATACCGTTTTTATCGTCTCGTGGAAGAATCCAAACGCGAGCGATCGCAACCTCGGCATGGACGATTACCTGAAACTCGGTATTCGAGCCCCCTTGAACGCGGTGGCCAACATCGTGCCGGACCGAAAAATTCATGCGGTCGGCTACTGCATCGGTGGCACGCTGCTGTCGATCGGCGCGGCGGTGCTGGCCGCTGAAGGCGATCAGCGACTGGCCAGCCTGACGCTGCTCGCCGCGCAGCAGGACTTCAGTGAGCCGGGCGAGCTGTCGCTGTTCATCAGCCCAAGTCAGCTCGACATGCTGGAGGCGGTGATGCAGAAGGCCGGCGTGCTGAAGAGTGAGCAGATGGGCGGCGCTTTCGCGATGCTGCGCGCGCGCGATCTGCTATGGACACCGGCGGTCAACGCCTATCTGCGCGGCCAGCGCGATTCCCCCAACGACATGATGGCGTGGAACGCCGATGGCACACGCATGCCCTACCGCATGCACAGCGAGTATCTGCGCGGCCTGTATCTCAACAATGCGCTGGCCAAGGGTGAGTTCCTGGCCGCAGGCAAGCTGGTGGATCTGTCGAAAATCACCGTGCCGATGTTCATGATCGGCACCGAAACCGACCACGTTGCTCCCTGGCAATCCGTCTACAAAGCGCGCGGCCTCACGCGCTCGAGCGACTACACGTTCCTGCTGACTTCCGGCGGCCACAACGCGGGTATCGTCAGCGGGCCGGTGCATCCGAAACGGCGCTACCGTATCCGTAGCTGGAACAACACGACTGATACCCTGCCGGCGAAGGATTGGTTCGATACGACGCCAGCGCAGCCGGGCTCATGGTGGCCGGTGTGGCAGCAATGGCTGGTGCGACACTCATCGGAGAAAGTGCCTGCGCGCCAACCGGGCTCTCAAGCCTATCCACCCCTGGACGAGGCGCCGGGCAGTTACGTGCTGCAGAAATAGGGTTGCCCGAGCACGTAAGTGCGCGCGATCGCACGATCATCTCCCAACATCATGTAGAGCAGCAGTCGCTCGCTGAGTGAGCGGCTTTGCTCCATGCGTCGCGCCAGCAGCGCTGTCGCCTGCGGCTGCAGCACGATGAAGTCTGCTTCGTTGCCGACGGCGAAACTGCCGATCCGATCCGACAACTTAAGCATCCGCGCGCCCGCCAGCGTCGCCAGATAGAACGCACGCAATGGCGTGAGGTGCTGTCCGGTGAGATGAGCCACCCGGTACGCATCCGCCATGGTGTGCAGCATGCTGAAGCTACTGCCACCGCCGACGTCGGTCGCCAGCGCAATGCGCATGCCGGCAGCATCGCTCGCCGCCAGATCGAACAGCCCGCTGCCCAGATACAGGTTCGAGCTCGGACAGAAGGCTGCGCCTGCGCCGCTCGCCGCCATGCGCGCGCGATCCTCGTGGTCGAGATAAATGCAATGCGCGAAGGTCGAGCGCTCGCGCAGCAGGCCCACGTGATCGTAAACGTCCAGATAGCTGCGGCGCTCGGGATAGGCTCGGCGCACCTGTTCGACTTCCTGCCGGTTTTCCGCCAGGTGACTGTGAACGAACACGTCCGGATATTCGCGCGCCAGCGCCCCGGCACTGCGCAGTTGCTCCGGCGTTGAGGTCAGCGCAAAGCGTGGCGTAATGGCGTAGTGCAGCCGCCCGCGGCCGTGCCAGGCGTCGATGAGTTCGCGCATCTCGCGTTCACCGGAAACCGCATCATCGCGCAGGCCCTCCGGCGCCATGCGGTCCATCAGTGTTTTGCCCGCAATCATCCGCAGCCGCCGCACGGCAGCGACCTCGAAGAAACTATCGATCGCACCCTTGTGCACGGTACCCAGCACCTGCGCCGTGGTGGTGCCATGGCGCAGAAGTTCATCCAGAAAAACCTGCGCCACGCCTCGCGCATAGCTGGCATCCGCGAACCGCTGCTCGGCAGGATAGGTGTAGTGCTCCAGCCATTCGAGCAGGTGCCGACCGCCCGCGGCGATGATATCGATCTGCGGGAAATGAATATGTGTGTCGATGAACCCGGGCAACATCAAGCAACGCCCGTGATCGGTAACCGGCAGTGAGGGTTCGGCGCACAGCAATGGCTGCGCGGGTCCGACGCGCTCGACCCGGCCCTCGTTCACGATCAGCGCGCCCTGCTCCCAGTACTCGTAGGCATTCGGGTCATCGTGCGCTCCCGGGTCGGACCGAAAGTGCAGCAGCGAGCCGCGATGTGCCATTCGGGTCGGGTCGCTCATGAGGCGTCCTTGGCTTCAGGAGCCGGGGTGGAAGCTGCGGCCAAGGGATGCCGGCTGATTCAGCAGGATCGTCCTGGCATCGCGGCAGATCAGCACCAGCACGACGATCGTCGCCAGATACGGCAGCATCGACAGGAATTCGCTCGGGATGTGGACGCCCAGGCCCTGCGCATAGAGTTGCAGCACGGTCACCGTACCGAACAGATACGCGCCAAACAACACTCGCCAGGGCTTCCAGGTTCCGAACACGACCAGCGCCAGCGCAATCCAGCCGCGGCCCGCACTCATGCCCTCGGTCCACATGGGTGTCACCGCAGTGGACAGGTACGCACCGGCTACGCCGCTGGAGGCACCACCGAACAACACCGCAACGTAACGGATGCGATTCACGCTCGCTCCGAGCGCATGCGCGACCGCGGGCTGCTCACCGACCGCACGAATGCGAAGTCCCAGGCGTGTTCGCCTGAGCACCCAGGCGATCAGCGCACACAGTCCGACCGACAAATACACCAGCAGATCGTAGCGAAACAGCAGCGGACCGATCACTGGCAGGTCACTGAGCCCTGGAATGTGCAGCAGCGGCACGCGCGAGATCGGCAGTCCCACAAAGCGCCGGCCGGCGAACGCGCTCAGGCCGACACCGAATAAGGTCAGCGCCAGGCCGGTGGCGACCTGATTGGTCTGCAGACTCAAGCTCAGAAATCCAAACAGCAGCGCGATCAGCATGCCAGCCACCGCCGCAGCCAGATAGCCGAGCGCCAGGCTCCCCGAACTGACACCCACCGCGAAGCCGGTGACGGCGCCCACCAGCATCATGCCCTCGACCCCGAGATTGAGCACGCCGGTACGCTCCACGATCAGCTCGCCGAGCGCGGCATAGACCAGCGGTGTGGCTGCACCCACCGCACTGGCCGCAATGGTGACCCAGGTATCAATATTCATGCGCGCGCCACCGACCGCAGCCGGAAATGGATGAACAATTCCGCCGCCAGCAGAAAGAACAGCAGCGTGCCCTGAAACAATCCGGTGACCGACGCTGGCAGTTGCAATTCAACTTGCGCCGATTCTCCTCCCAGATACAGCGCCGACATCAGCAGCGACGCCAGTACGATGCCCACCGGATGCAGACGCCCGACGAACGCCACGATGATCGCGGCAAAGCCGTAGCCCGGTGAAATCACCGGTTGCAGCATACCGACCGGTCCTGCGACCTCGCACACGCCAGCAATGCCGGCGGTCGCTCCGCCGATCATCATCGCCAGCCACACGTTGCGTCGCTCGCTGATGCCGGCATAGGCCGCGGCCGCGGGCGCCAGACCACCGACCCGCATGCGAAAACCCGCCGCCGTCATCGATCCGAACCACCACGACAACGCCGCCAGGGCGAGCGCGATCAGGAAACCCGCATTGACGCGCGCGCCGTCGATCAACGCTGCGAGTGTTGCGTGATCGGAAAACGGCGGCGACTGCGGAAAGTTCTGTCCCGCCGGATCGCGCCATGGCCCATGCACCAGATAGGACAGCAGCAGCTGTGCGATATACACGAGCATCAGGCTGACAAAGATCTCGCTGGTGCGAAAACGCACTCGCAGAAACGCCGGTATCGCCGCCCAGGCCATTCCGCCCAACGCGCCCGACACCAGCATCGCAGGCATGCAAGCACTGCCCAACCATTGGCTGCAGTAAAGACCCACTCCGCCCCCGGCGATGGCCCCCAGCGTGAACTGCCCTTCGGCACCGATATTCCAGACATTGGAGCGATAGCCAACCGCCAGACCCAACGCACACAGCAGCAGCGGTGTCGTCTTCAGCAGCAGCTCGCCCACTCCGTAGACGGAACTGACCGGCTCAACGAAAAACACATTGAACGCTTTGATCGGATCGGTGCCGAGCGCACTCAGCGCGACAAATCCGGTGAGCAACATCGCGACCGCGGCGAGCGGTGATGCGCTCAGGCTCATCACGGTCGACGCCCTGGCGCGCCGCTCCAGCCGCCACGGCCATCGACGCGCCTCACGCATCCGTGCGCTCTGCTTCGAACTCACCGGTCATCCAGACACCCAGTTTCTCCACCGGCAGCTGCGCGGTCGGCAATGCCGCCGAGAGCCGGCCGCGCGCCAGTACCGCCAGGCGATCGCAGAGGGCGTAGAGCTCATCAAGGTCTTCGGAGATCACCAGCACCGCGGTCCCGGCATTGCGCAGGTCGATCAGTGCCTGATGGATCTGCATCGAGGCGCCAATGTCCACACCCCAGGTCGGCTGCGCGACGAACATGAGCCGGGGTGCGAGCCGGATCTCGCGTCCGACGATGAACTTCTGCAGGTTGCCACCGGAAAGGCTGTTGGCTGGCGCCAGCTCGCCATCGCATTTGACCGAGAACTGCGCGATGGTCGCCCGCGCAAACTCGCGCGCCAGACGATGCTGAACAATACCATGGCGCACCAGGCCCGCTCCCGCTCCGGTCAGCACGCTATTGTCGGCCAGGTGCATTTCGGGCACGACGCCGCGACCCAGACGCTCCTCCGGCACGAAACGCAGGCCCAGCTCGCGCCGTCGCGCAGCAGAGCATCGGCCGACCGCCTGCCCCGCAATGCGCACCGCCTCATGCACGACGATCGGCGTCTCACCGGAAATGGCGGC
>DATMRM010000310.1:0-2558 GCA_035566155.1 Steroidobacteraceae bacterium
TCGATCGGAGCGATCGGGCTCGATCCCTCCAATCCGAAGAACGTCTGGGTGGGCACCGGCGAGAGCTGGACACGCAACAGCGTGTCGATCGGCGATGGCATCTACAAGTCCACGGACGCCGGCGAGACCTGGACGCATATGGGCCTGTCCGACTCCGAGCGCATCTCCCAGATCATTGTCGACCCGCGCTCGGCCGATACCGTCTATGCCTGCGTGCCAGGCAGGCTGTGGAGCGACTCGCCCCAGCGCGGTCTCTACAAGACTACCGACGGCGGCACCAGCTGGGAGCTGGTACTCAAGGGTTCCAATCTGTCGACCGGCTGCGGCAGTATCGCGCTCGACCTACGCGCCCCGCAGGTGCTGTTCGCAAGCCTGTGGGACTTCCGGCGCAAGGGCTGACGTTTCGCTCCGGCGGCGACGGGCCGAGCGCGCCGTCCGGCAGCGGCCTGTATCGCAGTGCGGATGGCGGGAAGAGCTGGACCGAAATCACTCCGCAAGCCAACAAAGGCTTCCCGCCGAAGCCTTACGGTCGCATCGCGCTCGCATTGGCGCCCAGCGATTCCAGGACACTATACGCCTTCGTCGAGTCGACCGACTCGGCGCTATTGTTCTCGCATGACGGCGGCGGCACCTGGGAACGCGGTGACAAGAGCCAATGGATGGTGTGGCGACCGTTCTACTTCGCCAAACTCATCGTCGATCCAAAGGATGCCAATCGCCTCTACAAGACCGACGGCTATCTCATCATGAGCGAGGACGGTGGCAAGAGCTTCAGCAACATCGGCGGGTTCACCGGCATGCACGGCGATGTGCACGACGTCTTCATCGAGGCGACCAACCCGAAACACGTGTTTGCCGGAGACGACGGCGGACTGTGGATCTCCTACGACGGCGCCAACAAGTGGTGGAAGACCGATAATCTGCCGATCTCGCAGTTCTACCACGTCAGCCTCGACAACGCCGACCCCTACCACGTCTATGGCGGCCTGCAGGACAACAGCTCCTGGGTAGGTGACTCCGCCTATCCGGGCGGCATCACCAGTTCCCGCTGGGAAAACATGTTCAACGGCGACGGCTTCTGGATGTTCGCCGACACTTCCGATCCTGACTACGTCTTTGCCGAATACCAGGGTGGCAGCATCGGCCGCGTCAAGATGCGTACCCACGAGACGCGGGACATCCAGCCGAAGCTCGGCGCAGCCGATCTCAAGCGCTACACCAAGCTGCGGTTCAACTGGAACACCCCCATTGCGCTGTCCCCGCATGAGCCGGGCACGGTTTACATCGGCGCGCAGTTTCTGTTCCGCTCGCGCGATCACGGCCAGACCTGGGAGCGGATCTCACCGGACCTGACCAGCAACGATCCGCAAAAGCAGAAGCAGGAACAGTCCGGAGGTATCACCGTCGACAATTCCGCGGCGGAGATGCACACCACGGTCTATTCGATCAGCGAGTCGCCGGTGGCGGCCGGGCTCATCTGGGTCGGTACCGACGACGGTAACCTGCAGTTGACCCGCGATGGCGGCCAGCATTGGGACAATGTCGTCGGCAATGTGCCGGGTGTTGCCAGGAACGCCTGGGTAAGCTGGGTGCAGGCGAGCGCATTCGCGCCCGGCAGCGCCTATGTCGCTTTTGATCGGCACACTTTCGGCGACATGGCGCCGTACGTTTATGCGACGACCGACTTTGGAAAGTCCTGGAGGCCGCTGCTCAACTCGCAGGATTCCAAGGGCGTACGCGGCTACGCCCACGTCATCAAGGAAGACACCGTCGATTCGCAGCTGCTGTTTCTCGGCACCGAGTTTGGACTGTGGATCTCGGTCGACGGCGGCGCGCATTGGGCGCAGTTCAAGGGTGGGCACCTTCCGGCAGTGGCGGTGCGTGATCTTGCGATTCAGCCTCGCGACAATGACCTCGTGCTCGCGACACATGGCCGCGGCATCTGGATCGTCGATGACATCACGCCGCTGCGCCAGCTCACGCCGCAGCTGACCTCGCAGGACGCGGCCTTCGTGTCCGCGCGCCCCGCACAGCAGCGCATCGAGGCCAATGGTGGTTGGGCTAACGGTGCCGCCGCCTTCGTAGGCGACAATCCGGCCGGCGGCGCCGTGATTACCTATTACCAGCGCACCCGCCACCTGTTCGGCAAGCTCAGGATCGAAGTGCTGGACTCAAGCGGGGAGCTGATCGACGAGCTGTCCGCGAGCACCCGCCGCGGGCTGAATCGCGTGGTGTGGACCATGCACCGGCACCCGCCGCATGTCCCGCCCGCCGCGCAGCTTGCGCAGGCCGGCACGCAGGGGCCGCGTGTGCTGCCGGGAACCTATGTTATTCGCCTTCACAAGAACGATAGAGTCTATGAGAACCAAGCCACCATAGGCCTCGACACTCGCGTCACGTGGAGCCTGGCGGATCGCAAGGCGCAGTATGAGGCGGCGATGAAGGTTTACGCGCTGTTCAACGATGAGTCGGCACTGTTCGCCCGCATCGCCGGCCTGCGCGAGCAGGTTGCGGAGGCAGGCAAGAGCCGGCCGAAAGGTGACGCCCTGCTTCGCCGG